>JAEWBL010000021.1 GCA_023391175.1 Pseudomonadota bacterium | reverse complement strand
CTGGAGAGCCGCGCCCCCGGGAGGGGGCGTCAGCCGCAGGCGGGCGCGGCTTCGGTCCGCTGGCGGCCGCGCCGCAGCAGCAGGGTAAAGGCGAGGCCGGCGAGGGCCGTGCCTGCCCCGGCAAGGGAGACGGCGGGATAGCCGAGCCCGGCATCGATCACCGCCCCGCCCAGCGCCGCGCCCAGCGCATTGCCAAGATTGAAGGCACCGATGTTCATGGCCGAGGCGAGGTGTGGCGCCTCCGCCGCCTCGTGGACCACCCGCATCTGCAGAGGCGGCACGAGGGCGAAGCTGGCGATACCCCAGAGGAAGACGAGCGGCACCGTGGCGATGTGCGAGCGCATGCCGGGGACGAACAGCACCAGCAGCACCGCCACCGCTGTCAGCGAGCCGATGAGCGTGCCGTCCAGCGAGCGGTCGGCGAAGCGCCCCCCGAGCCAGTTGCCCAGCGCGAGACCCAGCCCGTAGACCACCAGCATGGCGGTGACGAAGCCGGAGGCGGCACCGGTCTCCACCTGCAGGATGGGCGCGATATAGGTGAAGACCGTGAACATGGCGCTGGAGCTGACCACGGTCAGCAGCAGCGCGGCGAGCACCGGGCCGCGCATGAGCACCTTCAGCTCCGAGCGCATGTCGCTCTCGCCTTCCACCTCCAGCGGGGGCAGGGAGAGGCGCACCGCCAGCATGGCCACGGCGCCAATGACGGCGATGCCGAAGAAGGCCGCGCGCCAGCCGATGGCCTCGCCCACCCAGGCGGCGAGCGGCACGCCGCCGATGGTGGCGATGGTGAGGCCCGAGAACATGGCGGCGACTGCGCCGGCGCGCTTGTCCGCCGGCACCACGCTCGCCGCCACCACCGCGCCGACGCCGAAGAAGGCGCCGTGGTTGAAGGAGGTGACGATGCGGCCGGCGAGCAGCATCCAGTAGCCGTCGGCGAAGGCGGAGATGAGGTTGCCCACGGTGAAGATGCCCATGGAGAGCACCAGCAGCCGGCGCCGGGGCATGCTGGCGAAGGCGAGCGTCATGATGGGGGCGGTGACCAGCACGCCGAAGGCATAGGCGCTCACCAGCAGCCCGGCGGCGGGAATGGAGACGCCGAGGTCCGTGGCGATGATCGGCAACATCCCCATGGGCGAGAATTCTGTGACGCCGATGCCGAAGGCGCCGATGGCGAGCGCCACCAGCGGCAGGTTGATCTTCATGGGAGGAAACTCCGGGGCAAATCGTGTTGTCCCGGAATATGGTTGACATTGCAGTGCAGCAATAGAGAGCATCCGAGACTAGCATCTGTGCGCCGGAGTCACGAATGGACCGCCCCGACCGGACCGGAGAGATGGCCGCCTTCCTCAAGGTCGCGTGCGCGGGGAGCCTCTCCGGCGCCGCCCGGGAGCTGGGCCTGACCCCTTCGGCGGTGAGCCGGACGGTGGCCCGGATCGAGGCACGGCTCGGTGTCCGCCTCATGGTGCGGACGACCCGCCAGTTGCGCCTCACCGAGGAGGGGGAGGCCTATGCCCGCGCCGCCCGGCGCATCCTCGCCGACATTGACGAGACGGAGGCGGCGCTGGCCGACCGGGCCAATCCGCGCGGCCGCATCCGCGTCAGCGCCTCCATGGCCCATGGCCGCCTCGTCATCGTGCCCCTGCTCGGCGAATTCGTGGCGCGCTATCCGGACATCGATGTGGAGATGGAGCTGAGCGACGAGATCGCCGACGTGCTCGGTGGGCGCGTGGACGTGGCCATCCGCTTCGGCCCTCTCGCCGATAGCCCGCTGACCGCCCGCCGCCTCGGCGAGACGGGACGCACCGTCATTGCATCCCCGGCCTATCTCGCGCGCCATGGCACGCCCCAGGTGCCGGCAGACCTCGCCCGGCACAACTGCCTCGATTTCAGCTTCCGCCGCATCGAGCCGGGCTGGCCGTTCCGGGAGGACGGGCGCGACTACATGCTGGAGGTGAAGGGCAACATCACGGCCAACAATGGCGAGACGCTGGTGCAGCTCGCGGCGCAGGGCGTGGGCATCACCCGCGTCGGCAATTTCCACATCGACGAAGCCAATGCGCGCGGCGAATTTGCCAGCGGCGCGCTGGTGCCGCTGCTGGAGGAATTCAATCCGCAGGATCGCGAGAGCATCCACGCGGTGTTCGTCGGCGGCGCCAATACGCCGGCCCGCGTGCGCGTCTTCGTCGATTTCCTCGCCGAAAAGCTCCGGGGCGCGCATCCGGGAGCCTGACGTCGCCCCGCGCGAGCCTCTTGTGCGCCGGGCGCGTTCCGGCTCATCTCGCCGCCTCGGGAGAGGAAGACCCATGTCGGCGACACAAGAGAAGACACCCGCGCAAACGGGCGCCCGCAGGCCGCCGGCGCTCAGGCGCAGCTGGCTGTTCGCGCCGGGTGGCGACAAGGGCGCGCTCATGGCGGCGACCCATTGCGGTGCGGATGCGCTGATTCAGGAACTGGAGGATTTCACGCCGCCGGAGCTGCGCGCCGCGGCGCGGGCCATGTCGGCCGAGGTGATGGCGGCGTGGCGCGCGGCCGGTATCGTCGCTTGCGTGCGCATCAACCCGCTGGAGGGCGATGGCCTCGCCGACCTCGCGGGCGTGATCGAAGGGCGGCCGGACGCCATCCATCTGCCGAAGATCGCCGAGCCCGCTCAGGTCATCGCGCTGGATGCGGAGATCACCCGCCACGAGGCGCGGCTCGGCCTGCCGCCGGGTGCCATCGAGATCGTGCCCAACCTTGAGACCGCGCGCGGCATCATGCAGACCTACGCCATCGCCACCGCCAGCCCGCGCGTGACCGCCCTCCTATGCTCCACCGAGGATCTCGCGGAAGACCTCGACGCGCCGCGCAGCCGGGCGGCGGTGGAACTGGCCTATGCCCGCCAGCGCCTGCATCTGGAAGCCCGGGCAGCGAAGGTGCTCTCCATCGACTGCCCCTACACCTTCGCCGACCCGGACGGCTGCGCCGCCGACGCCCGCACCGGCCGGGCGCTCGGCTACAGCGCCAAGAGCGCGGTGGAGCCCGGCCATATCCCGCTCATCAACGCGGTGATGACCCCCTCCGCCGCCGACGTCACCGAGGCGGAGGCGGTCGTCGCCGCCTTCGAGGCCGCCCGCGCGGCCGGGCAGGACCGGGCGCGGCTCGGTGACCTCCTCATCGAGGTGCCGTTCTATCTGTCGGCGAAGCGCCTTCTCGCCCGGGCGGCGGCGCTGGGGGAAAGCGGTCAGGCGGCCTCTGGGCGTTCCGCCATCCGGTAGCGGTTCCGCCCGTCCGCCTTGGCCTGATAGAGGGCGACGTCGGCGCGGCGGATGGCGGAGGCGAGGGGTTCGCCGGGCGCGACCAGCGTGCCGCCGAGGCTGGTGGTGATCCGCCGTTCCTCCGGCAGCCAGGCGAAGCGCATCTGCTCCGCCCCGGTCTTCAGCAAAGAGGCGATGCGGGCCAGGGACTCGGCGTCGGCGGCGGGCAGCAGCAGGCAGAATTCCTCGCCGCCGATGCGCCCGCACAGGTCCTGCGGGCCCGCGCAGGCGGCGAGCAGCGCGCCGAACCGGCGGATCACCTCGTCGCCGGCCGGATGGCCGAGCCGGTCGTTGATCGCCTTGAAGTGATCGAGGTCGCACATGAGCAGGCCGACGTGCGTTCCCGGTAGCGCGCCATCGACCAGACGCTCCGCGCGCTCAAGGAAGGCGGTCCGGGTGAGGACCCCTGAAAGGCCATCCCGCTCCAGCCGGCCGGTGGCCTCGCCGATCACCTCCGTCACGACGAGGGCGAGCAGCGCCACGCCGAGCATGAGAGACAGGATGCTGCCGGCGGTCTGCGAATAGCGGGCATAGGAACTCAGAAGATAATCCCGGACGCCGTTGTCGGCCCCGTTCAGCGGGATGAGCACGGACTTGGCGGCGAATTGCAGCGCGCAGAGCCCGAGCACGGCGGCGAGCACCAGATCCACCGCCCGCCGGGGCGCGTGCCGCAGGACGATGCCGGCGGCGAACGCCGTCATGGCCGCGAATGGCAATTGGTAGGTCACCGCCTGTGCCCAGCCCCCGCGCGGCAGATCGACCCCGACGAGCGCAGTGAACGCCACCGCCCCGACAGACGCTGCGCCCAGCCACCGGAGGGACGAATCGGGCCGGTAATGGCGCCGCAGTCCCGCCGTGATGAAGAACAGCGCGGCGACCAACGAGCCGAACGAGAGGGTGGAGGCGAGCCGGACGGAAGGGATGTCGCGGGCTAGCGCCTCGATGGTGACGGTGGCGGCCGCGCACACGAACGCCGCGGCACACCAGCGCCCGAGGCGGATGGAGGACCGCCAGCTGGTTCCGAGGAAGGCTGCCGCGAAGGTCAGGCCGATCGCGCAATTGATGAGCAGCAGGAATGTGGCGTCGGTCATCGCGCTCCCTGGCTGGCCCACGTCATGTCGCCGGCGTGGCGTTGCATAGTTACCACATCTGCCACCGAACCATCATGCCCCGTCCGGCCCGTCCGGCCGGCGGCCCACATAGGCGGTAACAAAATCGGGCGACATAATCGACGGAGAAGTCTCAGCTATTCCGGCATGGTGCCAAAAATTCCCGTCATCTTGGTACCGCCAGTTTAGAGATATTCTATATCAATAAGAGCGCTTCCCCGATTGACAAAGCGTGGCCGCTCGCCCCCAATCCCGCCCGTTAGCGGCGATTTGCGGGCCTTTTTCAGCCTTGCGGCCAGGCCGCGCTGTAACATGGTAGTCGCGCCGGCGAGGTAGGCAGTTCGGGCCATCTGTCGCGATCCTTCTACCGATTGGGGGACTTTGAGATGCTGGATACCGTGTTTCGGACCGCCGCCCGCGGCAGCCGCGGGGACCTTGCCGGAACGCGATCCCTTCTCGCCCGCTATCTTCTGGCCGGCGTCGCCGCCGGTGCGCTGCTCGCAGCGCCCATGCTCGGCACCGCCCACGCCGCCGACGTGGCAACCAAGGCGCCTGCCGCGGCCGCGCCTGCGGAAGAGGAGGCCGAGCCCTCCATCGCCCCGCAGCTCGGCTGGCTCGGCGACTGGGGCGGCTACCGTCCGAAGCTGGCGGAAGCCGGCATCAAGATCGGCGTGAACTATATCGGCGAACTCTGGCGCAACACCGAGGGAGGCCTCGGCACCGGCACCGCCTATAATGGCCGCTTCCAGTTCTCGCTCGATGCCGACCTCGACAAGCTGTTCAACTGGAAGGGCGCGACCTTCCACGCCAGCGTGCTGCAGATCCAGGGCTCGGGCTTCTCCGGCCAGTATCTCGGCAACATCATGGGCGTCAGCAATGTGGACGCCCTCTCCACCACCCGCCTGTTCGAGCTGTACATCGAGCAGGCGTTCGGCGACGGCAAGTCCTCCATCCGCTTCGGCCAGCTCTCCGCCGATTCGGAATTCGCCATCTCGGACAACGGCGCGCTGTTCCTGAACTCGACCTTCGGATGGCCGGCCCTGTTCGCCGCCGACCTGCCGAGCGGCGGTCCGGCCTATCCGCTGGCCACCCCCGGCGTGCGCGTGAAGTGGGTGCCGGATGAGAACTGGACCGTGCTCGTCGGCCTGTTCAACGGCAATCCCGCGCCGTGCTGCGGCGACCCTCAGGAAGAGAACAAGTACGGCCTGAACTTCATCGTCAATCAGGGCGTGTTCGTCATCGGCGAAGTCGGCTACAGCTACAACAAGGGCGAGAACGCGGCCTGGCTGCCGGGCACCGTGAAGGTCGGCGGCTGGTACAATTCCAACTCGTTCGACAGCCAGGTCTACGACATCTTCGGCGTGCCGCTGGCCAATCCCGCCTCCATCGGGTGGGCGAAGCAGATCCAGGGCGACTATTCGTTCTACGCCATCATCGACCAGATGATCTGGCGCAAGCCCGGCACGAAGGACAAGGGCATCAGCGTGTTCGGCCGCGTCACCGCGGCGCCGAGCGAGCAGAACCAGATCGGCTTCTACTGGGACGGCGGCGTCACCTTCAAGGGCCTCGTCCCGGGCCGCGAGGACGACGCGTTCGGCGTCGCCTTCGGCAATGCGCGGGTGACCAGCGCGGCCCAGCAGGCCGACCTCTACACCGCCGTCTACAACGGCGCCTACTACCCGATCCGCAGCAGCGAGACGGTGCTGGAAGTGACCTATTCGGCGCAGGTGATGCCCGGCTGGACCATTCAGCCCGATTTCCAGTACATCTGGAATCCCGGTGGCGGCCTGCTGAACCCCAACGATCCGCTCGGCATCTCCCTCATCAAGAATGCCGCCGTGTTCGGCGTGCGCACCACCATCAACTACTGATCAGACGTCAAAAGCCGGGCGGCCGCGAGATGCGCGCCGCCCGGCTTTTTTGTGCCTGCCCTCCTGGTCACGGGGCTGGCGTCACCTCGAACAGGCAATGGTCGAAGCCCTCGGCGGCGCACTGCACTTCGCGCGCCGCAAGCCGGCGCGGCGCGCCCGCGTGCTCGCAGACGAATTCCAGCGCTCCGGCGAGCCAGGGCGCGAACATGTAGCAGAGCTTTCGGCCTGCCCCCTTCGTCGCCTCGGTGACGAAGGAGGAATGATCGAGCCGGATCGTCCCCGTCCCCGCCGCCGGGTCGAGCGCGAGGATGGAAAAGCGCCCCCAGCCGCGCTGGGACAGGCGCTTCATGTAGTGCGCGAACACGTCCGCGCCGGCGAGGCCATAGACCTGCGCCTGCCGCTCGCACCACACAAAGGCCGAGAGCCGGCCGGCGGGCGCCAGCGTGGCGTCGAACGCCTCCGCCCCCAGCGCCGCCTCGATGGCGAAGTGGTTGTTGTTGTAGAAGTGCTGCGGCACGAGGATCATGGGCATCTTGTCCACAAACCAGCGGCCGGTGGCCTCGTCCACGTCGATCTCGACTTCAGGCTTCGCCATCGGGACCTCGCTCCGGAGCAGGGGGACTCACTTCCCCCACACATCCTTCAGCAATTGCAGCCAGTTTCCACCCATCACCTTCTCGATGCGCCCCGTGGACCAGCCGCGCTTCTCCATCGCCGCGGTGAGGTTGGGGAAGTCACCGATAACGCGGAAGCCTTCCGGATTGATGACCTCGCCGAAGTCGGTGAGCTTGCGACCGGCGCCCTTGTCGTGGGTGATCCAGTCGAAGAAGGGCTTGCCATAGCCCTGGGTGAAGTCGGTGCCGACGCCCACCATGTCCTCACCTGCGATATCGATGACGTATTCCATCGCCTCCACATAGTCGGCGACGGTGGAGGCGGGTCCCTTCTTCAGGAAGGGCGGGAACATGGTGACGCCGATGAAGCCACCCTTGTCGGCGATGAAGCGCAGCTGCTCGTCGGTCTTGTTGCGCGGGTGCGCCTTCAGGCCCGCAGGCAGGCAGTGGGAATAGGCGACGCGTTGCTTGGAGGCGAGGATGGTGTCTTCCGAGGTCTTGGGGCCGACGTGGGAGAGGTCGCAGAGGATGCCGAGGCGGTTCATCTCGGCTACCACGTCGCGGCCGAAATCGGAGAGGCCGCTGTCGCGGCTCTCGTAGCAGCCGGAGCCCACCCAGTTCTGGGTGTTGTAGGTCATCTGGATGATGCGGACGCCCAGCTCGTGGAACAGCTCGAGATATTCCAGATGATCCTCGATGGCCGTGGTGTTCTGCCAGCCGAGGATGATGCCGGTCTTGCCGTCCTCCTTCGCCTTCAGGATGTCGGCGGTCGTGTAGACCTGCGAGATGAGGTCCGCATTCGCCGCGAAATCCTTCTTCCACTTGGCGATGTTGCGCATCGTCTCGGTGAAATTGTCCCAGATGGAGCAGGTGCAGTTGGCGGCGGTGAGGCCGCCCTTGCGCATGTCCTCGAAGACGGGACGGGAGAAGTCGGAGATGATGAGCCCGTCGATGACGATGAGCTTGTCGTGGAGATCGGACACCGGGTTTCCCCCTTTATTGGGACGCGAAAATTCGGGAAGGCTCAGGCTGCCACCAGCGTGCCGGCGTCGGGATGCCAGGAGACGCGCACCGGCTGGCCGGGCTGGAGCGGGGCAGGGCCGCCCACCGCGGGCGAGGGGCGGCGGGCGATGAGGATGAGGCCGGAAGCGGTGGCCACGCGATAGTCGATGACGAGGCCGCGATAGGTGGCGAGTTCGACCACGGCGGGAAGGGCATTGTGGTCGTCGTCCGCGCCGTCGAGCACCAGCCGTTCCGGCCGCACCGCGAGGGAGAGATCGCCGGAGACGCCCGCCGGATCGACGCGCACCTCCTCGCCGCTCGCCAGCCGGAAGCGGCCGACGCCTGCAAGCTCCCCGGGCAGGAGGTTCGTCACGCCCATGAACTCGGCGGCGAAGCGGGAGGCGGGCCGGCCGAACAGATCGTCCGGCGCGCCCTGCTGCTCGATCCTGCCGTTGCGCATGAGCACCACTCGGTCGGCCACCGACAGCGCCTCGTCCTGGTCGTGGGTGACGAAGATGGTGGTGATGCCGAGCTGCTGCTGCAGGGTGCGGATCTCGGTCTTCATCTCGTGGCGCAATTGAGCGTCGAGGTTGGAGAGCGGTTCGTCCAGCAGCAGCACGTCCGGCTCGATCACCAGGGCGCGGGCCAGCGCCACGCGCTGCTGCTGGCCGCCGGAGAGCTGCTTGGGCAGGCGCTCGGCGAGGTGCGCGAGCTTCACCCGGTCGAGGGCGAGCTTGACCTTACGGACGATGTCCGCCTTGGGGAGCTTGCGCATCTCCAGCCCGAACGCGACGTTCTCGGCGACGCTCATGTGCGGAAACAGCGCATAGTTCTGGAAGCCGAAGCCCATGTTGCGCTTGTTGGGTGGCAGATGGGTGAGGTCGCGTCCGCCGACGAGGATGCGCCCTTCGGTGACGGGGATGAAGCCGCCCACCATGCGCAGCGTCGTGGTCTTGCCGCAGCCGGAGGGGCCGAGCAGCGCCACGAGTTCCCCCTCGCCGATGGTGAGGGACACGTGGTCCACGGCGGTCATGGCGTCGTAGCGCTTGACGATGGATTGCAGCACGACATCGGACATGAGCACGCTCCTCAGAAGGCGCGGGAGAGGCGGGCGTAGCGGTCCGACACGAGGAGCAGCACGCCGATGATGAGGATCTGCACGGTGGCCACCGCCGCCACCGTCGAATCCAGATTCCATTCGAGATAGGAGACGAGGGCGATCTGCAGCGTGGTGCGCCCCGGCCCCACGAGGAAGATCGACTTCTCCAGATCGATGAAGGAGATGACGAAGGAGAACAGCGCCGCCGCCACGATGCCTGGCTTGATGATGGGCAGCGTCACCCGGAAGAAGGTGGTGAGCCGGCCCGCCCCCAGCGATTGCGCCGCCTCCTCATAGGAGGGGCTCATGCCCACCAGCGAGGCGGTGACGAGGCGCACGGTCCATGGCAAGGCGATGAGACCGTGGGCGACGAACAGGCCCGGCAGGGTGCCGGAGATGTCCACGTCGAGCAGGATCTCCAGCTCGATGAAGGCCATGAACAGTGCCGCGCCGCCGACGATGCCCGGCACCACCATGGGCGAGAGCAGGAGCGTCTGGATGGCATCGCGACCGGGGAAGCGGTAGCGCACCAGCGCGAGGCTCGCCGGCACGCCCAGCGCCAGCGAGATCGCCACCGCCACCAGCGCCGTCTCCACGCTGGTGATGAAGCCGTTGCGGAAGGAGTCGAGCGCCCACGCGCGGGCGTACCAGTCCAGCGTGTAGCCCGTGGCCGGGAAGGAGAGGATGCGGTTGGCGAAGAAGCTGACCCAGATCACCGCGCCCAGCGGCAGCACCACGAAGGCGAGCACCAGGGCGGTGATGGCGGCATAGATGCGGTTGACGGCGAGAAGTCCCATCGGTTCCTCACTCGCTCCAGCGCCGGTAGCGGCGCTGCACCAAAACGTTGGCGGTGGTGGTGAGCACCAAAGTCACCGCCATCAGCACGAAGGCGAGCGCCGCGCCGAACGGCCAGTTCATGGCTTTCGCCACCTGCTGGTAGACGGTGGGCGCCATCATGTGGAAGCTCGGCCCGCCGATGAGCACCGGCGTCGCATAGGCGTTCATGGAGAGGATGAAGCAGAGCATCGTCCCCGCGAGGATGCCCGGCAGGGCCAGCGGCAGCACCACGCGCCACAGCACGGTGAGATGCGAGGCGCCGAGCGACTGGGCGGCGGATTCCAGGTTCGCGTCGATGCCCTCTATGACGCTCTGGAGAGTCACGATCATGAAGGGCAGCAGCACCGAGACGAGGCCGATGACGACTGCGGTGGGCGTGTACATGAGCTTCACCGGCGAGAGGCCGATGGCGCCGATGACGGCGTTGAACAGCCCCTTGTCGCCGAGGATGACCATCCACGCCGCGGTGCGCACCGCATTGCCCATGAGGAGGGGCAGCACGATGAGGAGGAGGAGCCGCCCCTTCCATTTGTCGCTCGCCTGCCGCACGAGGAAGTAGGCGACCGGGAAGCCCGCCACGAGGCACAGGAGCGTCGAGAGGGCGGAGATCCAGAGCGTGGTGCCCAGCACCTCCTGATAGAAGCTGTCGGCGAAGAAGCGCGCGTAATTATCGAGCGTCAGCGCCTCCACCATCATCTGGCCCGGCACGAACCGGTTCAGCGAATAGCGGAACATCAGCGCCAACGGCCCCATCAGCGCCAGCAGAACGTAGATCGTCGCGGGCGCCGTGAGGCCGTAGGCGGGGGCGAGCCGCCGCCCCTCCCGCCCGCGCGGTGCGGGCGGGGATGCTGTCGCCGCCGGCGCGGTGGCGCCGGAGCTTGCGGAGGAGGACATGTCGGCCTCGCTCAGCGGGCGATGTTCTTGTTCCACCACTCCAGCCATTCCGCCGTATTCTTGGCCACGTGCGCGTAATCCGGGAACTTCAGCGCGGCGGCCTCGGCGGCGGTGAAGTCCACCTTCGCCTTGAGTTCGGGGGACAGCTCCGCCTTGCCGTTGGCCGGCGCGTAGAAGCTCGCGCCGGCCAAGCCGGCCATGGCCTTCGGGTCCAGCATGGCGTTGAAATAGATGTAGGACAAATCCGGGCTCGGCGCCTTCTTCGGCAGGGCCGCGCCGAACATCACCGCGATGGCGCCCTCGGAGGGATAGCCGATGGCGAGGGGGGCGCCGTCATTGGCCCATTGCAGGCCGCGCGCCTTGTAGTTCACCGCGATGTCCACCTCGCCATTGACGAGGCCCGCGCCAAGCTGCTGGTGGGCGGCGTAGATGCGCGGCTGGGTGAGTTCCTTCAGCTCGAGGAGGCGGGCCTTGCCTTCCTCTGTATTCGTCACGTTGCCGCCTTTGATGAGGCCGGCCATCATGATGTAGTTGAAATAGAGCTGGTTGGTGAGGCCGATCTTTCCGGCCCATTTCTTGTCCCACAGCTCGGCATAGGACTTGGGCGGGTTGGGCACCTTGTCCTTGTT
>JAEWBL010000550.1 GCA_023391175.1 Pseudomonadota bacterium | reverse complement strand
CGGCAGACTGCGGGAAAAGGCCGGCCCCGGCAGCGGCGCGTACTGGAGCCGGTCGCGATCGAGCCCCGCCTCGAAAATGCAGAGCGGCGTCGTCACCGCGAACCCCTCCCCCGCCGCCACCGTGGCGGAGACGCCGAAAGGGGTGTCGAACTCCAACCGCCGCGGCAGATCGAGCTTGAGGCGGCGCAGATGCCTGTCCACTTCGATGCCGGTGCGCGAGCGGGCGGAAAAGCGCACCAATGGCAGGCGCTGCGCCAGGCGCGCCATCTCGTCGACCCGCTCGGGCGCGGTTTCGCCAGCGGGCAGCAGCAGCACATAAGGTTCGGTAAGGAGCGGGAAGCGCTCCAGCCCCTCGATGTCGGCGAGTTCGTCCACGCCCACCAAGAGATCGAGCTGGCGGGAGAGCAGCGCGCTGGCGTGGGCGGCGGTGAGGCCGGCCAGCAGCGACACTTCCTCCGCCACCGCGCACAGCCGCCCGGCCAGAGGCGCGGAGAGCGCGCGGGAGAGGGAATCGACGAGGCCGGCGCGGATCAGGGGCAGGCGGCCGTGCTCGGTCTCCTTCAGCGCCGGCACGATCTGCCGGGCCTCGGAGAGGAGCGCGCTCGCCTTCTGCCGCAATACGCCGCCCGCCGCCGTGAGCCCCAGCGGGCGGACGCTGCGATCGAACAGCGCGGCGCCCATGCGCGTCTCCAGCTCCGCCACCGCCTGCGACACCGCCGGCTGGGTGAGGCCGAGCCGCCGAGCCGCTCCCGCCATGGCGCCGGCCTCGCAGACTGCGAGGAAGATTTCCAGCGCCTTCAAATCGAACGGCAGAAGCTCGCGCACCGGCACCCTCATAGAATAAGCAGGATTTATATTACCTGTGGTTTCGGGCGGGGCTATATCTTTTCCAAAGGGGTGCATCGGCGTCCGCGCCGAGGGGTTCCCAAGGGTCCCGAGGGGTTCAATGTCCCGCTATTCCGTATTCAGCCTGATCGCCAACGCGCTCAACGGCCAGAAGGGCTGGACGCCCGCCTGGCGCGATGCGGTGCCGAAGCCCTCTTATGACGTGATCATTGTCGGCGGCGGCGGCCATGGCCTCGCGACCGCCTATTACCTCGCCAAGGAGCACGGCATCCGCAACGTGGCGGTGCTGGAGAAGGGGCATATCGGCTCCGGCAATGCGGGGCGCAACACCACCATCATCCGCTCCAACTACCTGTTGCCGGGCAACGAGCCCTTCTACGAGTGGTCCATGAAATTGTGGGAGGGCCTGGAGCAGGACCTCAACTACAACGCCATGGTCTCCCAGCGCGGCATCATCAATCTCTACCACTCGGACGGACAGCGCGACGCCTATGCCCGGCGCGGCAATGCCATGCGCCTCGCCGGTGCCGATTCCGAACTGCTCGACCGCGAGCAGGTGAAGGCGCTGTGCCCCTTCCTCGATTTCGACAACTCCCGCTTCCCCATCAAGGGCGGGCTCATGCAGGCCCGCGCCGGCACCGCGCGCCATGATGCTGTGGTGTGGGGCTATGCCCGCGCCGCCGACCGGCTGGGCGTGGACATCGTACAGAATTGCGAGGTCACCGGCTTCATCCGCGAGGGGGACGCGGTGGTGGGCGTGGAGACCAATCGCGGGCCCATCCGCGCCGGCAAGGTCGGCCTCGCGGTGGCCGGCTCCACCTCGCGGCTGACCAAGCTTCTCGGCCTGCGCCTGCCCATCGAGAGCCACGTGCTGCAGGCCTTCGTCTCGGAAGGATTGAAGCCGCTGGTGCCGGGCGTCATCACCTTCGGCATGGGGCATTTCTACGTCAGCCAGTCGGACAAGGGCGGCCTCGTCTTCGGCGGCGATATCGACGGCTACAATTCCTACGCCCAGCGCGGGAATCTCCCCGTGGTCGAGGACGTGGCCGAGGGCGGCATGGCGCTGATGCCACTAATCGGGCGGCTGCGCATGCTGCGCTCGTGGGGCGGCCTCGTGGACATGTCCATGGACGGCTCGCCCATCATCGACGTGGGGCCCCTGCCCGGCCTGTTCCTCAACACCGCGTGGAATTACGGGGGCTTCAAGGCGACGCCCGCCTCCGGCTGGTGCTTCGCCTGGACCATCGCCAAGGAAGAGGCGCACCGCTTCAACGCCGCCTTCCGCCTGGACCGTTTCCGCACCGGCCATGTGATCGACGAAAAGGGAGTCGGCGCCCAGCCGAACTTGCACTGATGGGCGCGCAGATAACATCGACCGTCGTGCTCCGGCTTGACCGGAGCACCCATCTCTCCGCCGGGCACAGCGCCCCGCCCCAGCATGGACCCTCCGGTCAAGCCGGAGGGCGACGGCGGAAGGCGGGCGCAACGCCGGCTCTGCCACTCCCCCCTCACCTCTCCACCCGGACCTGACCCATGCGCATCACCTGTCCCTATTGCGGCGCGAGGTCGTCCCATGAATTCGCCTATCTGGGCGATGCCGCACCAACCCGGCCGGACCCGGCCGCGCCCGACGCCCCGGACGCCTTCAACGCCTATGTCTACGAGCGCGACAACGTGGCCGGCGTGATGGACGAACTCTGGTATCACTCCGGCGGCTGCCGCCGCTGGCTCACCGTGACCCGCGACACCCGCACCCACGCCATCACGGCCGTGCGCTTTACCCGGACGGAGGCGGCCGAATGACCCGGCTTTCCGCAGGCGGGCTGATCGACCGCAGCCGCACCCTCTCCTTCAGCTTCGACGGCAAAAGCTACACCGGCCATCCCGGCGATACGCTGGCCTCCGCGCTGCTCGCCAACGGCGTGCGGCTGGTCGGCCGCTCCTTCAAGTATCATCGCCCGCGCGGCATCGTCACCGCCGGCTCGGAAGAGCCGAACGCGCTGGTGGAACTGCGCTCCGGCGCCCGGCGCGAGCCCAACACCCGCGCCACCACCGTGGAGCTGTTCGACGCGCTGGACGCCACCAGCCAGAACCGGTGGCCCTCCCTCGACCACGATGTGCTCAGCATCAACCAGTTGGTCTCGCCCTTCCTGGGCGCGGGTTTCTACTACAAGACATTCATGTGGCCGGCCGCCTTCTGGGAGAAGGTGTACGAGCCCATGATCCGCCGCGCCGCGGGCCTCGGCCGGGCGGCCGATGCGGCGGACCCGGACCATTACGAGAAGGCCACCCATTTCTGCGACGTGCTGGTCATCGGCTCCGGCGCGGCGGGCCTTGCGGCGGCGCTCGCGGCCGGGCGGAGCGGCGCGCGGGTGGTGCTGGCGGACGAGGACTTCCGCCTCGGTGGCCGGCTGCTCTCCGAGCAGGCCGAGATCGACGGCGGCAGCGCGGCCGATTTCGTGGCGCGGGCGCTGGCCGAACTTTCGAGCCTGCCCAACGTGCGGCTCATGCCCCGCACCACCGTGTTCGGCGCCTACGACGGCGGCGAATTCGGCGCGGTGGAGCGCGTGAGCGACCATCTTCCCGTCCCCACCCCCTTCCAGCCCCGCCAGCGGCTGTGGCGCTTCATCGCCAAGCGCTCCGTGCTGGCGGCGGGCGCCTTCGACCGGCCCATCGTCTTCCCCGGCAACGACCGGCCCGGCGTGATGTCGGCACTGGCGCTCGCCACCTACGCCACGCGCTTCGGCGTCGGCGCGGGGCCGCGGGCCGCGGGCTTCACCAACAACGACCACGCCGTCGCCGCCCTCCTTGATGCGGCTGCGGCCGGCGTCAAGCTGGAAGCCATCGCGGACGTGCGCGACGCCGTGGCCCCGGCCCTCGCGGCACGGGCGAAGGCGCTGGGCGTCGATCTTCTCACCGGCAGCGAGGTCATCGCCACCTCGGGCAAGTGCCTATCGGGCATCACGGTGCGCACGCCAAAGGGCATCCGCACCCTGTCGGTTGAGGCGCTGGGCGTCTCCGGCGGCGCGACGCCAAATGTGAACCTCACCTGCCACCAGGGCGGCAGGCCCATCTGGCGGGACGACATCGCCGCCTTCGTGCCCGGCGCCGTGCCGGTGGGCATGGCGGTGGCGGGCGCCGCAGCCGGCCACCTCAGCCTCGCCGAATGCCTCGCGGACGGCACGGCGCTGGGCGCCGCAGCGGCCGAAGAGGCGGGCTTCGCCCCCGTCGCCGCGCCCGCTCCCGTGGTGGCCGATGCGCCGAACGGCCTCAAGGCTTTCTGGCAGGTGCACGCCAAGGGCCCCGCTTTCGTGGACCAGCAGAACGACGTCACCGCCAAGGACGTGGCCCTCGCCCATCGCGAAGGCTTCCGCGCGGTGGAATTGCTGAAGCGCTACACCACGATG
>JAEWBL010000531.1 GCA_023391175.1 Pseudomonadota bacterium | reverse complement strand
GGGCCGCGATGATCCTCGCGACGGCCCCGGCGATCGCGCGAGGGATCGCGGCGGTCGTCGCGACGGTCTTCACGCTTGTCGTCGCGGCGGTCGCGATCTTCCCGGCGCGGTTCCTCGCGCACGGCCTCGGCGCGTTCCTCGTCGCGGTTCCGGTGTTTGTCGCGGCCGCGGTTCTTGTCGCGGCCATTGCGACGATCCTCGCGTCCTGCATTGCGATCGGTCTCGGACAAGGTGAATCCTTCTGGCAGCGGCGCGCGGGGCAGGGTCTGTTTCACAAGATTTTCGATGGCCGACAGGTATTTGTCGTCCGCCGGAGTGGCAATGCTGAAGGCGCTGCCCAGACGTCCGGCGCGGCCGGTGCGGCCGATGCGGTGGACGTAATCCTCGGAGTGGTGCGGCACGTCATAGTTGAAGACGTGGCTCACCGCCGGGATGTCGAGGCCGCGGGCGGCCACGTCGGAGGCCACCAGCAGGGTCGCCTCGCCGTTGCGGAACTCGTCCAGCGCCTTGATGCGGGCGTGCTGGTCCATGTCGCCGTGCAGGGCCACGGCATTGAAGCCGTGCTTCTGCAGCGAGCGGTGGAGCACCGCCACGTCGCGCTTGCGGTTGCAGAAGATGATGCCGTTCTGCAGGTTTTCGCAGCCACGGATCAGTTCGCGCAGAACCTCGCGCTTCTCGTAGTCCTCGCGGCCGGAGGCGACCAGTTCCTGCGTCACCGTGGTGGCGGTGGACGCGGGCTTGGAGACTTCCACCCGCACCGGGTTGGAGAGGAACTGCGAGACGAGGCGCTGGATCTCCGGCGGCATGGTGGCCGAGAAGAACAGCGTCTGGCGCGTGAAGGGCACCAGCTTGCAGATGCGCTCGATGTCCGGGATGAAGCCCATGTCCAGCATGCGGTCGGCCTCGTCGATGACGAGGACTTCGATGCCGGAGAGGAGCAGGCGGCCGCGCTCCACATGGTCGAGCAGGCGGCCGGGGGTGGCGATCAGCACGTCCACGCCGCGCAGCAGCTTGGAGTCCTGGTCACCGAAGGAAACGCCGCCAATGAGCAGGGCGACGTTGAGCTTGCTGTACTTGCCGTAGCGCGTGAAGTTCTCTTCCACCTGGGCCGCGAGCTCGCGGGTGGGCTCCAGGATGAGAGTGCGCGGCATGCGGGCACGGCGCGGCCCTGCTCCAGCAGCGTCAGCATGGGGAGCGTGAAGGCGGCGGTCTTGCCGGTACCTGTCTGCGCGAGGCCGAGAACATCCCGGCGCGCGAGAACATGGGGGATGGCCTGGGACTGGATCGGGGTCGGGGTCGTATAGCCGGTGTCGGCGACCGCCGCGAGGACCTTGTCGCTCAGGCCGAGTTCGGAAAATGACATTGCATCTTTTGGATGCGGCGGCGCGCCGCTGATCGAACGTCCCGTGCCGTACGGGGTCAGACGAGTGGTCGTCGGTCGGCGCGCTTGGATTCGACATATCTCGGACGACGCATAGCAACATAAGAAAATGATGCGCCGTGTCAATGTTTTCCGGCCGGTCTCCCCGATTCGGCCGGTGAAAAGCGCCATTTCGCGGGCGGTGGCGCACAAATGCGCGCTTTGCGGGCAGACGCCATGCGCCCTGCGAATGAGTGTGCGCTGCACCCATGCGGCCTCGTCGGGTTGACCCGTTCCGGCCGACGCCGCACGGATGGCGTCCCTGTCGCCGTCTCCGGATCCCATGCCCTTCCTTCTCGTCCTCGGCCTTGCGGCGTTCGCGAGCGCGTTCTCCATGCGCGTCGTCGATCCCATGCTGAACATCCTGGCGAGCGAGCTTCAGGTGACGTTGCAGCAGGTGGCCATGCTCGCCAGCGCCTTCACCTTTCCCTATGCGCTGATGCAGCTGGTGTTCGGCCCCATCGGCGATGCGGTGGGCAAGGTGCGGCTCATCCGCGTCAACCTCGCCATGCTCTCCATCGGCCTCGCGGTCTCGGCCACCTCCACCAGCCATGAGATGCTGCTCGCCTCCCGCGTCTTCTGCGGCGCCTTCGCCGGCGGCATCATTCCCGTGGTGCTGGCGACGGTGGGCGACCGGGTGCCGTTCGAGCGGAGGCCGGTGGCGCTGAGCCGCGTGCTGCTCGCCTTGGTACTGGGCCAGCTCTCCGGCTCGGCGCTGGCCGGTTTCATCGCCGAGATGGCCGGGTGGCGCGAGGTGTTCTGGTGCGCCTTCGGCGTGGCGGCGCTGGCCGCGCTCGCCACCACCTTCGGGCTCAGGGAGGAGGGCGAGCGCCGGCCGCTGTCGTTCGCCGCCTCCATTGCCCGCTATGGGCTGGTGCTGCGCAACCCGCTGTCCATCAAGGTCTACGCGGTGGTGGCCATCGAAGGGGCGCTGAGCTTCGGCGTGTTCCCGCTGGTGGCGCCGCTGATGGTCCACCAGGGCATCGGCGACGCCAAGGAGGCCGGCATCGCGCTCGGCGCCTTCGCCGTGGGCGGGGCGTTCTATACCTTCGCCGTGCCGCTATTGGTGCGCTATCTCGGCCTCGGCGGCATGGTGCGCTGGGGCGCCGTGGGGGTGGGCGTGCTGCTCATCCTCGCCACCCGCGCCCATGGGCTGCTGCTGATGGCGGCGATCTTCGGCGCGGCCGGCTTCGCCTTCTACATGATCCACAACGTGCTGCAGATCCTCGCCACGGAGCTGGCCCCCGAGGCGCGCGGGTCGGCGCTGGCGCTGTTCGCGTCTTCCTTCTTCATCGGCCAGGCGGTGGGCGCTCTGGCGCTGACGCAGGCGGCGGGCTTGGCTGGCGTGGTCGCCATGTTCATCGCCGCCGGCATCGGCATGCTGGTGCTCGCCGGCCCCGCCGGGCTGCTCCAGCCGCGACGGGGCCATGTCTCGCCACCCGAGGCGCTTTAGCGGGCGCGCTCGCTGTCGAGCATGGCCATCTGCGCGGCCGCATAGCGCTCGCCCTTCGCCGCGCCTCGCGGGACGGCGGCCTCGATGGCGTTGAGCGCATCGGCATCGAGCGTGACATTCAGCGACCCCAGTGCCTCGGCGAGCCGGTCGCGGCGGCGGGCGCCGACGAGGGGCAGGATGTCCGCGCCCTGTGCCGCCACCCAGGCGATGGCCACCTGCGCCACCGAGGCGCCGCGGGCCTCGGCAACCTGCCGCAGCGCCTCCACCAGCTTCAGGTTTTCGGCGACAATCTCACCCTGGAAGCGCGGGCTGTGGGCGCGAAAATCCTTCCCCGCCGCGCCCGCCTGCCAGTGCCCGCTGATGAGCCCGCGCGAGAGCACGCCGTAGGCGGTGATGCCGATGCCGAGATCCCGGCAGGTCTGAAGGATGCCGTCCTCGATGCCACGGGAGATCAGCGAATATTCGATCTGGAGATCGCTGACGGGATGCACCGCCGCCGCCCGCCGGATGGTCTCGGCGCCCACCTCGGAGAGGCCCACATGGCGCACATAGCCGGCCTTCACCATGTCGGCGATGGCCCCCACCGTCTCCTCGATGGGCACGTTCGGATCGAGGCGGGCCGGGCGGTAGATGTCGATGTAATCCACCCCGAGGCGCTTCAGCGTGTAGGAGAGCGCGGTCTTCACCGCCTGCGGGCGCGCGTCATAGCCGAGCCAGTTGCCGGCGGGATCGCGCAGCGCGCCGAACTTCACGCTCAGGACCACGTTCTCGCGCGGCCGGCCCTTCAGCGCCTCGGCGATCAGCATCTCGTTGTGGCCCATGCCGTAGAAATCGCCTGTGTCGAGCAGCGTCACGCCGGCATCGAGGGCGGCGTGGATGGTCGCGATGCTCTCCGCGCGATCGGCGGGGCCGTAGAAATCCGACATGCCCATGCAGCCGAGGCCAAGGGGGAAGACCTGCGGGCCGGTGGTGCCGAGGCGGCGGGGGGAGGGGGCAAGGGCGGTCATCTTCATGCTCCGTGGCCGGATGGCGTATGGGATGGCCGGAGCATGCCTCGGGATCGGCTGTTCGATAATCCTGTCAGTACGGCAAGCCCTGTGCGATATTTTGCACAATGAGCAGTGCCAGCCTGTCCGATCTCGACGCCTTCGTGGCGGTGGCGCGCGCCCGCGGCTTTCGCGGGGCGGCGGTGGCGCGCGGGGTGTCGCCCTCGTCCCTCAGCGCGGCGGTGCGGCGGCTGGAGGCCCGCATGGGCGTGCGCCTGCTCAACCGCACCACCCGCAGCGTCACGCCCACCGAGGCCGGCGAACGGCTCATGGAACGGCTTGCGCCGGTGCTGGCCGAGGTGGAGGGCGCGCTCGACGCGGTGAACGCTTTCCGCGACAGCCCCACCGGCACCTTGCGGCTCAGCGTGCCGAGCGCGGTGGCGCGCGTCATCCTGCCGCCGATCATCACGCCCTTCCTCGCCCGCCATCCGGGCGTCGCGCTGGAGGTGTCAGCGGACGACACCTTCATCGACGTGGTGGCAGGCGGCTTCGATGCCGGCATCCGCTACGACGAGCGGCTGGAGCGGGACATGATCGCCGTGCCCATCGGCCCGCGCGTGCAGCGCTTCGTCACCGCCGCCGCGCCGTCCTATCTGGCGCGCCACGGACGGCCCGAGCATCCCGACGACGTGCTGAAGCACGCCGCCCTCCGCCACCGCTTCGCCAGCGGGCACATGCCGATATGGGAGTTCGAGAAGGACGGGGAGATCGTGAAGGTACGGCCGGAGGGGCGCATCATCGCCTCCAGCATCGACCTCAAGGTGGCTGCCGCCGAGGCGGGGCTCGGCCTGATCCACAGCTTCGATCAGCTGCTCGCGCCCTCCATCGCCGCCGGGCGGCTGGTGCCGGTGCTGGAGGACTGGGAGCAGGAATTCCCCGGCCCCCGCCTCTATTTCCCCAGCCGCCGGCTGATGCCGGCGCCGCTGCGGGCCTTCGTGGATTTCGTGAAGGCCGGGAGTTCGTGAACGCGCAGCCCACCCCGCGGTGAGGGCGGGCCGCCCGGGTCAGATGTTAATCTTCACCGAGGCGCCCTGCTTGGCGCAGCGGGCGGTGACGCCGTTGCGGTGGACCTGCGGCGCCCGGGACATGGATTGCGCCGACTGGCCCATGCACCATTTGGCATGGCGCATGGGGTCGATCCATTCGTTGGCGCGCTTCCAGTCGCAGCCCTGGCTCGCTGCCAGATAGATGACGGAGACCGCCCAGTAGCCGTAAGAGACGCAGGACTGCTCGTCATTGCCGAACGACTGCGCCCGCGCCGCGCCCGGCATCAGCGTCGCAAGCGCGAGGCCCGCCGCCAGACCCATCCGCACGCGGCGCCCAGCGCGCGTCGCTGTCTTTCCGTCCCCCATGACCGTCCCCCCTCCGGTGCCGCGATGGCGGCGTTCATCGCCCGGCGCCCCCGCGCCGGCTCAGATGTCCAGCATCTCCTCGCCCGCGAAGGCGGCGCGCTCGGAGATGAAGGCGAAGCGCGCTTCCGGCTTGTTGCCCATCAGCCGTTCCACGAGATCAACGGTGGCGGCCCGCTCGGCATCCTCCACGGAGACGCGCTGAAGCGTGCGCGTCTTCGGGTCCATGGTGGTTTCCTTGAGCTGCGCCGGCATCATCTCGCCAAGGCCCTTGAAGCGTCCCACTTCCACCTTGCCCTTGCCGGTGAATTCCTTCTTCAGCAGCCGCTCGCGGTGGGCGTCGTCGCGCGCATAGAGCGTCTTGGCGCCCTGGGTGATGCGGTAGAGCGGCGGCACGGCGAGGAAGAGGTGCCCCTCCTCGATCAGCTTCGGCATCTGGCGGAAGAAATAGGTGACGAGGAGGGAGGCGATGTGCGCCCCGTCCACGTCGGCGTCGGTCATGATGATGACCTTCTCGTAGCGAAGGTCGGTCTCGCGGTAGTGGGTGAGCGTGCCGCAGCCCAGCGCCTGGCCGAGGTCGGCGAGCTGCTGGTTGGCGGCGAGCTTGTCGCGGGTGGCGTTGGCGACGTTGAGGATCTTGCCGCGCAGCGGCAGCACCGCCTGCGTCTTGCGATCCCGCGCCTGCTTGGCCGAGCCGCCGGCCGAGTCGCCCTCGACGATGAAGATCTCGGAGCCGGCCGCCTCGGTGTTGGAGCAGTCGGCGAGCTTGCCGGGCAGGCGCAGCTTGCGCACGGCGGTCTTGCGGGAGACCTCCTTCTCCTGCTTGCGGCGCAGCCGCTCCTCGGCGCGGTCGATCACATGGTCGAGCAGCCGACTCGCCTGAACCGGATTGGCCGCGAGCCAGTGGTCGAACGGGTCGCGCAGCGCCTGCTCGACGATGCGGGCGGCCTCGGCGGTGGCGAGGCGGTCCTTGGTCTGGCCCTGGAATTCCGGCTCGCGCACGAACACGGAGAGCATGGCGGCGCAGCCGGTGATCACGTCGTCGCCGGTGATGACGGAGCCGCGCTTGCCCTGGCCGGCACGCTCCGCATAGTCCTTCAGGCCCTTGAGCAGCACATTGCGCAGGCCGTTCTCATGCGTGCCGCCATCGGGGGTCGGGATGGTGTTGCAGTAGGAGGAGATGCCGCCGTCGGCGTCCGCCACCCAGGCCACCGCCCATTCCACCGAGCCGTGCCCGCCGGTCTTCTGGATGCGCCCGGCGAAGATGTCCGGATGGACCAGCGTGTTGCCTTCGAGATCGGCCGCCAGATAGTCCTTGAGGCCGCCGGGGAAGCGGAAGACCGTCTTTTCCGGGATGTTCTCGCCGGCCTTCAGCAGCTCCGGGTCGCACGCCCAGCGGATTTCCACGCCGCCGAACAGGTACGCCTTCGAGCGCGCCATGCGGAACACGCGGGCCGGCTCGAAATGGGCGCCGGCGCCGAAGATTTCCGGATCGGGATGGAAGCGCACGCGGGTGCCGCGCCGGTTGGTGATGCGGCCGACTTCCTTGAGCGGACCCTGCGGAATGCCTCTCGAAAAGCTCTGGCGATAGAGGGTCTTCGCCCCCTGCGTGATGCGGTAGAGCGGCGGCACCGCGAGATAGAGGTGCCCTTCC
>JAEWBL010000720.1 GCA_023391175.1 Pseudomonadota bacterium | reverse complement strand
GGCGCGGATGGTGTCCTCGTTGTCGAGATAGATGCGCTTCAGCGAGCGGTCGTCGAGATGGGCCAGCACCACCTTGGATGACGCGCCGGCGAAGAGCGGCATGGCGACGCCCCGCTCGTAGGTGGTGATGGGATGGGGCGCGGTGCCATGCTCCTGATGCACGCACATCACCGTATCGCGGTAGCGCCGGCACAGGATCGCCGTCGCGCGCTGGGTGGTCTGGTCGAGCAGGTCGCGCATGACCCGCGAGGCGATGGGGATCAGCGTGTCCCCCTGCCGCAGCAGCCGGTCGTATTCAATGAAGGCGGGGCCGAGCACATAGCCGGCGCCGATGACCGGATCGAGGAAGCCGGCCCGGCAAAGCTCCTGCACGTCGCGATAGGCGGAACTCTGGGACACGCCCGTCTCCTGGGCGATCTCCTCCACCGTCAGCGGCCACGGGCGTCCGCGAAACAAACCCATGACCTGAAGAATCCTGCTGGCCAAACCCGCCCTCCCCAAGAATGATATTTTATATCATTCAGTAGGAATTTCTCAAAATTCCTACCTGTTGCGAATTATGCTTGAAGGAGATGAAAAGTTCGAGCACTCTTTCGGCAGATGACGCGCGGCAAGACGCGTCCCCCTTCCGGAGAGAGATGATGAAGCGCGTCCTTCCCCGCCTCGTTGCCGCTGCCCTCGCCCTCAGCATTCCTCTCGCCGGGGCCCATGCGCAGGCGCCGAAGACCGAAGTGAAGCTCGCCGTCCTGGCCCCGAGCGCGCTGCTGTGGCTGCACGCCATCGCCATGGACAAGGGCTTCTACGACAAGCGGAACATCACCGTGCGCGAGCTGCGCGCGTCGGACAGCCCGGCGCTGCTGCAGGCGGTGGCGTCCGGTAGCGCGGATGCGGGCATCGCCCTTGGCGACCTCGCGGTGCGCGCCATCGACAAGGGTGCCCCGGTCATCATCGCCGGTGCGGTGCTCGACAAGACGATCCTGCGCCTCTACGGCGCCAAGGGCACGGCTTCGGTGAAGGATCTCGCCGGCAAGCCGCTGACCGCCGGCGCGGTCAAGGGCGGCACAGCCAACCTCCTGAAGTATCAGCTGAAGCAGGCGGGCGTGGACCCGGCTGGGGTGCAGATGGTCTCCATCGCCAATTCCCGCGACCGCATCATCGCCATGGGCAACGGGCAGGTCGCCGGCGCCCTGCTGATCGCCCCCTTCGACACCCTGGCCGGGCGCGACGGCGCCGTGCTGCTCGACGTCTATCGCGAGCCTTACGTCCAGACGCCGCTGGTGCTGAACAAGGCCTGGGGCGAGGCGCCCGCCACGCGCCCCGCCGCCATCGCGGTGACGCAGGCGCTGAAGGAGGCGGCCGCCTTCATCGACGACCCGGCCAATAGGGACGCCGCCATCGACGTGCTCGCCGCCTACACCAAGACGCCGCGCGACGTGGTGGAAGATTCCTACGCCTTCATCGTGAAGGAGCAGAAGGCCGTTCCCGCCGATCTCTCCGTCCCCGCGGCCGGCCTTGAAAACCTCTACAAGATCGACGCTGCGGTGGGTGGTGATCCCCAGACCCAGGCCTTCGACCTCAAGCGCTACTACGACCCCAGCTACATCGCGGGCAAGTGAGCCGACAGGCGCGAGGAGCCGACACCATGGCCCATTTTCGCGACATGCGGACGCCGGTGACGCTGCTCACCGGCTTCCTCGGATCGGGCAAGACCACCCTGCTCAACGGGTGGCTGCGCGATCCCGCGCTGAGCGACGCGGCCGTCATCGTCAACGAATTCGGCGAGATCGGCATCGACCATGCCCTCATCGCGGCCAGCTCGGACAACACCATCGAGCTGTCCACCGGCTGCCTGTGCTGCACGGTGAAGGGCGACCTCGTGGAGACGCTGCGCGACCTCACCGAGAAGCGCGCGCGGGGCGAGGTGAAGGCCTTCGCGCGGGTCATCATCGAGACCACCGGCATGGCCGATCCCGGCCCGGTCATCCAGGCCCTCATTACCTTTCCCGTGGCCCGCACCTATCGGCTCGGACGGGTGGTGACGGCGGTGGATGCGGTTCAGGGCATGGGCACGCTCGACCGCCACGCGGAAGCGCGCAAGCAGGTGGGCGTCGCCGACGAGGTGGTGCTCACCAAGGCCGACCTCGCGGGAACCGATCTGGCGCCGCTGGAAGCCCGCATCACGGGCCTGTCCCCCGGCGCGCGGCTGCATCGCTCCTCACTCACGCATCTCGCCCAGCCGACCCTGCTCGACGGCATCGACCCCGCCGATCCCGACACCCGCCCCAGCGAAGTACGCGCCTGGCTGCGCGCCGAAGCCTTCGAGGCGGCGGATCCGGTGACGCACCGGGAGGATATTGGCTCCTTCTGCCTCGCCTTCGACGAGCCTCTGCACTGGGAGCACGTCTCGGCGTGGCTCGACGCGCTGGTCATCGCCCATGGCGACGACCTGCTGCGGGTGAAGGGCATCCTCGCCATCGCCGGCCGCACCAAGCCGGTGGTGGTTCAGGCCGTGCAGCGGCTGTTCTCGCCGCCGGTGGAGCTTTCCGCGTGGCCCGATGGGATGGCGGGCTCGCGTATCGTCTTCATCACCCGCGGCCTGTCGCAGGCCTACGTGACCGAGGTGCTGGACGTGATCCGCACCCGCCCCGTGGCGCTCGACCTCGCGTCCTGACGCGCCGCCGGACCTTCGCTTTCCAATCGGCCCGCGCGGGCCTCGTCCTCGGGAGAGTAGTGTGGACACCATCATCAAGAACGGCCTCGTCGTGACCGCCGACGGCCGCTTCGAGGCCTCCATCGGCATCAAGGACGGGGCCATCGCCGGCATCTTCGAGCCGGGGCTGGAGCCGGCCGCCGCCGAGATCATCGACGCGAAGGGCCTCGCCATCCTGCCCGGTGTCATCGACATGCACTCGCATCACCGCGAAGGCTCGCTGCCCGGTTTTGAATACAAGGACACCATCTACACCTCGACGCTCCAGTGCGCCGCCGGCGGCGTGACCACCTCGGTCGCCATGCCCAACGTGACCCCGCCGCCGAACACCCTGGACCTGCTGGAGAAGCAGTTCGCCATCTATGAG
>JAEWBL010000451.1 GCA_023391175.1 Pseudomonadota bacterium | reverse complement strand
CTCTCCATGGGCGTGTTCATCTCCGCCTCCACCAAGATCATCGACCGGCAGACGGGCGAGATCTTCATCGGCGAGGTGCCGGCCTATTCCGTGGTGGTGCCCGGCGCGCTTCCCGGCAAGCCGCTGCCCGACGGCACCCCCGGCCCCTCGCTCTATTGCGCGGTGATCGTGAAGCGGGTGGACGAGCAGACCCGCTCCAAGACCTCCATCAACGACCTCCTGCGCGACTGAGATCGCGCTGGCCGGCGCGGGCTGCGAACGCCCTTCGCCGGTGGCGCGCGGGGACCGCCGGCGCGGCGGATGCGCGGCGGATGCGACCTGTTGGCAAGGCGGAGATTCCGGCTTGCCAACCAAGGCCGAGCCGCTATATTCCGCCGCCTCGCCCGGATGCGACGCCCTCGCGGCCCGCTCCCTTCCCCGAGCCTTCTTGGAGACGACCGGCGAGACCCGGCCCCGCCCGTGCGGCGTGGTCCGGAAACAGGGGCGACGGGATCGCGGGCCTTCAACCAGCCCGCCACATGTTCGTTACCCCAGTGTCCGCGTGTGCCTCGGCGCTTGCGGTTGAAGAGGCGGCCGAGTGATTGAAGGCGCACAGACCGCCTTCGCAGCGGTCGCCTTCGAGTAAAGTTCTGCGTGCGCCTCGCGCATGCGGCTGGAGAGGTGGCCGAGTGGTTGAAGGCGCACGCCTGGAACGCGTGTATACGGGAAACCGTATCGAGGGTTCGAATCCCTCCCTCTCCGCCAGACCCCTGTTTATCCAAGACCATCTTAGACCAGCCAGGTTGACGAAATCCAGCAATTATGCGGATTATTTGGCTATTGGTGTCCATTCGCGTCCGGCATAGTCGATGTCACGGGTTGGGGCGTCGGTTGGGGTGGCGCCGCCGGGGCGTGGTCTGCCCCAACCCGAGGGGCCCACATGGCGCTTGCGCTCAATCGGCTGAACGCCCGTCAGGTGGCGACGATAGCCAAGCCCGGCCGCCATGCCGACGGCGGCGGCCTCTATCTCGTGGTCGACGCGTCTGGAGCGCGCCGGTGGCTGTTCCTGTTCAGGTGGAAGGGTGACCCGTCGCAGCCGGGCAGAGGGAAATTGCGCGAACTCGGGTTGGGGTCCGCCCGCGACGTGTCGCTCGCGTCGGCGCGCGAAGCCGCGACGAACGCCCGTGAGCTGGTTCGCGCGGGCGTCGACCCCATCGCGGCGAAGCGGCGGAGCCCAGCCCCCGCCCTTGCGCCGACGTTCGGGGAAATTGCCGAGGCCCATATTGCGGCCATGGCGCCGGCCTGGCGCAATTCGAAGCACGTCGACCAATGGCGCATGACGCTCTCGGTGGAGCGCGGCGACGACGGCGCGTATCTCGCCAGCGGGTATTGCGCGACGCTCCGCGACAAGGCGGTGTCGGACGTCACCACGGAAGACGTGCTGGCGGTGCTGGCGCCCATATGGGCGGAGAAGAACGAAACCGCCTCGCGCGTCCGCGGACGGATCGAAGCCGTCTTGGATGCGGCCAAGGCGAAGGGCCTGCGCACCGGCGAGAACCCGGCCCGCTGGAAGGGCCATCTTGCGCTCACGTTGCCCAAGCGCCAGAAGCTGCAGCGCGGGCACCACGCGGCGCTCCCCTATGCGGACCTGCCGGCGTTCCTGAAACGCCTCCGGTTGGTGCGGGGCATGTCCGCATTCGCGCTCGAATTCGCCATTCTGACGGCCGCACGCTCCGGCGAGGTGCGCAGCGCACGGTGGTCCGAGATAGACCTGGCGCGGGCGGTGTGGACGGTGCCCGCCGAGCGGATGAAGGCCGGCCGTGAACACCGGGTGCCGCTCTCGCCGCGGGCGGTGGAAATTCTGGGGTTGCTGAACCAGATCAAGCAGGAGCCCGACGCGCTGGTTTTCCCGGGGCAGAAGCGCGGGGCGCCACTTTCCGACATGAGCCTGACGGCGCTCCTGCGGCGCCTGGAGGTGAACGCCACCGCGCATGGCTTTCGATCGTCTTTCCGAGATTGGGCGGGCGACCACACCACTTTTCCGCGCGAGGTCGCCGAGGCTGCACTGGCGCACGCGGTGGGCGATGCCACCGAGGCCGCCTATCGCCGTTCCGACGCCTTGGAAAAGCGCCGGGCGCTCATGCTGGCGTGGGATCAGTTCCTGAACGCGGCGCCAGCGGCGAAGACGGAGATGAGCGATGGGGCGTGATCGAAAAGACGAGCGCGGAATAGGGGACTTGCTCGGCGATCCCGAATGGCTGGCGGCGCAGCCGCGGCAGCTTGAGGATAGGAGGGGATTGCCGATGCCCGAGCACGACCCCGACGCAGCTTTTCTCAGTCTCGCACGGCTCTCCGGAGCGGATCCGGACAAAGCGCAGACCGCGCTTAAAAAGGGTGGGCCGCTCGCGCAGATGCTTCGGTATTTGCTCGGCATGGGGTGCAAGAAGCGCGGCCCCAAACCCAGCAACCGCTACGCGGAGCGATGGGCAGTCGTCCATTGGCTGCAGTCGGCTGGCTATGAGGGTGAGGACTTGGATCGGGCAATTATGGAGGTCGCCAGGCCCAACGTGACGCTTGATCATTACCGGCGCAGCGCCGCGCGGTTCAGCGGCAGCCCACTGGTGGCCCTTTTCCTGGACACTGACGCCGTAGCAAAGGCGCGCTCTTACCCTTCGCGTTCTCAGACAGGGGAATAGTTCACCCGGGAAAATTCCACCCGTTATCCGTTGCGAACGCTTCGTGTCCAATTGCCTCCATCGCTGACGTGTGGTGTGGAGGACGAAGACATGACCAAGCCTGTAATGCGGGACACCGAGGCCGCGGAGTACCTGGGGGTGTGCCGCTCCACTCTCTGGAACCTTGTCGCTCAGAATGCGTTTCCGCGGGTCTTTGTGGGCGGCTGCAGCCGCTTCCGGCGCTCGGATATCGACGCCTACCTGGATCGCCAGACTGTGACGGCCGACGAAGCCGCGAACCGCCGGCATCGGGCGCCCCGCGGACGCCCTGTCCGCCCCGCTGGCCTGACCACCGCAGCTTAATGCTCTCGCTTTTCCGATGCTGACGGCTGTCGCCCTCCAGCATTGAGAAAGACGAAGCCGGCGCGCTCGGACAAAGCGCACCGGCTCCTAAACAAAAACCCTCAGCAGTGAGAGCATAATGGGCGATCCGGCCAAAAAAGACCAGCGGCTGTTTGGCGATATCATCGTCGAACGGGAAGCCGCGATGCCGACCCGTCATGAGCCCACTGCGACGACCGTCACGCCATTCCGACCGACACCGGGTCCTTCGGGCGACGCCTTCGCGCGCATCTGGGCGCTCGGCTATCACCGCCTCTGTCCAATAATCCCGCCAGGCGCCCCCGTCGGGGAGCGGTCTTCGATCTTCAAACGGCTGGCGCGCGGCGATGATCCCCGCGGCAAGATGCCCGGCGTGAAGTGGCCCGACGGCAACTGGTCGGGCTTCGACTTCGTTGCCCACGCGAGCACGCCCGCCGATCTGCCGCGCTGGCAAGCCATGGGCGCCGGCGTCGGCGTCAAGACGGGCCGGGGGCTCGCGCTCATTGACGCCGACGCCACCGACCCGGCCGCGGCCGCCATCATCGCCGCCACCATCAACGACCATTTCGGCCATCTGCCGGCCCGCATCGGCCGCCCGCCGAAGGCCGGCTACCTGATCCGGGTGGAAGATGACTTCCAATACGCCCGCATCGAGTTCGGCACCCGTGATCCGAAAGGCCGGCTCAAGGACCGCTTGGAGATCCTGTACGAGGGCCGGCAGTTCGTCGCCCACGGCATCCACCCCGTCACCAACAAGCCCTACCACTGGCCCGAGGGCATGCCGGCGCTGGCCGACGTGCCATCCGCCACAGCGGCGCAGCTGCTGGCCTTCCTCGCCGCGCTGCGCCCGCTGCTGCCCGCCGCCGGCGAGGTCGTCCAGGAAGGCGCCGCATCGGACGTGCCGCAGTCCTCACTGCTCGGCGACATGCGCTTCGTTCGCGACGCAGTGGCCCTCATCCCGAATTCCTCGGAGTGGTTCGCCGCCCGCGAGGACTATCTGAAGATGGGCTACGCGACCCGCGCGGCGTGCGGGCCCGACCACGCAGCCGAGGCCTTCGAGCTTTTCCAGGAATGGTGTGACCGGTGGATCGACGCGGAGAACAAGCCAGACATCGTGCAAGCCGACTGGAGCCGGATGAAGCCGCCGTTCAAGGTCGGCGCTTCCTGGCTTTTCGAACAGGCCGAGCGCTTCAGCGGCGGCGTATTCAGCGCTGCCGCTGCATCGGCGGCCTTATGGCTCGATCCCGCTGGCGGAGAGCCGCTTTTCCCGGAAGAGCCACAGGCGAAGTCTGTCAGTCCCGCGGCAAGGATCCAGCCGACCTATTTCGAGTTCCCGGCCCCGCCGTCCATTGCGCCGCGTCGGAAAGTGTACGGCACCCACTACGTTCGGTGCTACGTGTCCACCACCTTGGCGCCGACCAAGGTTGGCAAGACGTCGCTCATCATCGCGGAAGCGCTGGCAATGGCCTCCGGCCGGCCGCTCCTTGGCGTGCCCGTCCACGAAGGCCCGCACCGCGTCTGGCTGTGGAACGGCGAGGACCCCGCCGAAGAGGTAGACCGGCGCATCACCGCGGCCATGATGCACTATGACCTTACAAGGCGCGACTTAACCGGCACTGACGGCAAGTCTCGCCTCCTGCGAGACAGCGGCCGCGACATGGAAATAATGCTGGCGAGAGTGGGCCGGTCCGGCGCTGAGATCTCCAGGGAGACCGAAGACACTCTTGTCGCCCAGATCCGGCAACACGAGATCGACGTCGTGGTGGTGGACCCGTTCGTCAATTCGCACTCGGTGCCCGAGAACGACAACGGTGCAGTCAATGAGGTGGTCAAGGCATGGAACCGCATCGCGGGACGAAGCAACGCATCAGTTGAGTTGGTGCACCACACCCGCAAGCTGAGCGGCGCCGAGGCGACCATCGAAGCCGGACGCGGCGCGAGTGCGCTCATTTCGGCCGCGCGTTCGGCCCGAGCCCTGTCCCAAATGAGCAAAGAGCAGGCGCCACGCTATGGCGTCGAGCCCGACAATGCTTGGCGGCTGTTCCACTTCTCCGATGCACAGGGCAACCTCGGACCTCCGGCCGGCGGGTCCGACGATTGGATGCGGCTCGAAGGCGTCGCGCTTGGAAATGGACCAGGCGAAGGCGCCGAGCGCTTTCTCGGAGGGGATAGCGTCGGCGTCGTCGTCCGCGTCGGCGCGCTGACAAGCACTGTGCAAACGATGCGGCAGGACAAAATGCGCGGCGAGCGCGAGGTTATTGCCCACGCTGCCTACGATGCTCTCGCGGGTCGGTCAGTTGCGAGAATTACTGAGATCTGGCCAAGCGTCCGGGAGCGGGCCGGGGACGCCTTGCTGCAACTGACCTCCGAGAGGAGGGTGCGCGAAAAGCTGAAGTTGGTCCTTGCTGGTCAGGGCGTGGCGATCGAACGGGACGGACAAATTGTCAATCTGTCGGTCGCGCAGGCCGGGACCGGCGAGAAAGCGCCGTGGTGCGTGTACGCGAAGGCGGCAGACCGAGGCGGGCAGTCTGATGCCCTAACGAACGCGTCGGACAGGTCGGACGAGCATGGACAAAGCTGATATGTCCAAGCGCAAGTCGTTGATTCCAAATAGTAATTCAAGTTTTCCCCACGCTCGGACAAGATGGACATGGCTGCTCTGTCCGTCCAAAGGAAAAACGCCTGCAATTTCAATGCTCGGACGCTCGGACAGCTTGGACCCCCTACGGGGGACACGTGGGAGCGTCCAAGCGCTCCCCGTTCCCCCCGGGCGTAATGGCCGGCGTCCTGCGGCCGCGAAACAGGAAACGGCGTCAGGCCACACCGCGTGCGGGCGGGCGGACAAATCGTCCGGCTTGTTCGCGCGGGGGGGGGGTCGACAGGACAACCCTGGTCGGAGAACCCCGCTCCCAGAGAAGGCCAATGCGCCGCGCAGCGATGGCGCTTAGCACCAGCCCAGGAAACGGGAGCTGAATGGCTGGAGAGATCGGATAAGCATTAGAGGCGGACCAATTGTCCGCTCGAATGAGAACGGCCAAATTCGCGCTTATATCTTGGGTTGGCCAATCATTTGAGCCTTAAGGCAATTGAACCGGTTGCGGTTGCAGAACCTATGTCGGCGGAGGCCAATTCCGCGGTAATGCAGGGGCTCCCGTCGGGAAGCGTGTCTCCGCCTCTCGACGAGAATGTCGAACGCGCTCCAACTAGCAATCTGCCGGGTCGTCCTCGGCATTTCGAGGGCGCGGGCCGGACAAGATGTCCGGCCGGGCCGCCGAACGATGCGCTGGCAATTGCATCCGTCCTCCGCGGGGCTCGTTGGAAGGCTACCGGCACGACGAAGCGCCGAACCACTCGCCGGTTGGGCTCGGAAACGGCAGCGCAACGGCGGCAAATTCTCACGCGTCTCCGAGTGCTCGCTTTATCGAAGCGCGGGCGCTGCCCTTTGCAGGACGGGCGCGCTGGAAGCCATCCGGGCCCAGTGCCTAAGGCTTGCCGCGCGCCGCCGCCCCATTGGAAATACATTCGACGGCGGCGCGCAGATCATCGACAGCAAACTTGGCGTAGACGCGTTCGACCATCGGCAGACTATTGCCCAGCACTTTTCCGATGATCCATAGCGGCACGCCCCGGCGCGCCATATGGGTGGCCGCCGTGTGCCGGAAGACGTGCGGCGAGATCCCCGTGGCCTTGGGCTTCTGCCCGGTGCCGATCTTCTGCGCCGGCGCGAGCCCGGCCTTGATCGCGATGCTCTGGATCGTTGCCCACATCTCGCCCTTGTTATCCATCACGAGGCCGTCGCGCCGCTTCGGCTCAAGCCGCTCGCTAAAGGCGCGTTGAAGGACTGGCAAAAGGGCGGAGGAAATAGGGACAACCACGCGCCGCTTTTTTGTGAGCCGCCGCCCCGGCACGTTGAAGTCGATGGTTTTCAGCTCGAAATCCACCCGTTCCCACGTGAGATCCAGAATGGCTTCCTTCCTTGCAGCTGTCTCCAGCGCCAGCCACAAAAACCGTTCCCCGCGCGACAAGCGCGGCGCGCCCCCGCGCATCTCCCGGGCCGCTGAGTGAAGGGCATCAATCTCGGCATTCGTGAGCCAACGCTGGCGGGGCAATCCGTCGGCCGGAAGATCGAACGCGGGCACGTGGTCCGGATCCAGCATTTTCCGTTTCGGGTGGGCGCACCATCGCAATGCTGCAAGCAGTGCCGCGAGCTCACGCCGGATCGTAGGGCTCGAGCCGGGCATCCGGCCAACGCGCCCGGTCCGTCGCTTCCGGACATAGCTTTGCACGTGATCGTATTGGATTTCAGACGGCTGTAAGTGCCCAAAATGGCCGGCAAGGTTTTTCCAGGAATAGCTTGTTGAGCTGGATCTCCCTCCGGTTCGCTCTTGGTAGTCGGCCCAGTAGCGCGCCCACAGCTCTGCACAGGTCGGCGCTTTGTCCACGGCGTCCCCTCTCGCAGTGATCGTTGAGAATATCAGGGAGGTAGTATGATGATTCGTCAACAGAAAATATTCGGCGAAAATGTCTTATATTGTCGACAGACGTCAGTCGACAAAGTCGAAATAACTTT
>JAEWBL010000416.1 GCA_023391175.1 Pseudomonadota bacterium | reverse complement strand
GGGGAGAGCGTCATCGGCGGTTATTGCGTGAACGTGGACCGCGGCATGCAGCACATTGCCGTCTTCTCGGCCCGCGGCGACAAGACCGAGGTGGAATGCCTGCATCCGGTGAAGCAGGTGGTGGCGGTCTGCCTCAAGCCGTGAGGTCGCGACGTCGCTCGCCTGGAGCATGTCCGGCAGACATGCTCCGAGCTTTGACGATACGCATTTTCTTCACGCGAACCGGAATCCACTTCGCTTAAAAATGCGCTATCCCCTGCGCCGCAGGATCTTGAGCCGCCCCAGCAGCTCGGCCACAGCCTCTGTCGGCAGGTGGCCGATCTCGCGGGCCAGCAGGTTGGCAAGCTCGGTGGCCTGCGGCGACAGGTCGGCGGTATCGACCACCACCCGCGGCTGCGACAGCTCGGCCAAGCGCTGGAGATCCTCCGCCTCGTCCCAGATCACGTTGAAATAGGCGATGATGCGCTGGGTGAGCGCCCAGGTCGGCTTGCCGCGCTTGCCGGTCTCCAGCGCGGACAGATAGGTGGGCGTGACGCCGATGGCCCGCGCCATCTCGGTGAGGGTTACGCCGCGCTCGGCGCGCAGGTCGCGCACCCGGCGTCCGAAGGGCGTCATGCCGAGGTCCCTGTGGTTCCACCCGTTTTCGTGGCGCGCGGGCAGGCCGGAAGGCCGCGCCCCGCACATCACCCGGATAGCGCCATCACGGGCGGCAAGTCCATGGGGGGAAAGCCTGCCGGGCAAACTAAAAGGGGGGGGCAAGGCGCGGCCGTCCGTCATCGATCGATCTTGTCGGGCCGTCAGGTCCAGCTGCTGTCGTCGCCGCCGCCGTCATCCCAGCCGGCCTCGTCGCCGATATCGTCATAGCCGGCGTCCTCGGGGCCGGCCTCTTCATAGCCGGCCTCCTGCTGGCTCGAGCCGTTCCAGAAATTATCCGTGCCGGCGTTCTGCCCGCCCAGCGCCGCCTGCGCATCCTGGCCGAGATTGCCGGTGCCGGGGGTCTCAGGCTTGCCGAGCTCGGCAGCCGCCGCATGGGCCACCGCGCCGCCGCCCCCGGTCATCATGTTCTTGATGCCATCATAGAGCAGCGCGCCACCGGCGACACCCGCCGCCGTGGCGAGCGCCCCCTGCAGGAAGCCGCCGCCGCTGCGCTGCGGCTGGGGCGCGGCCTGCTGGCCCCAGGGTCCGCCCTGCTGGGCATATCCACCCTGCTGGGGATAGCCCTGCTGCGGATACCCGCTCTGCTGAGCGTATCCCTGCTGCGAGTAGCCCTGCTGGCCGTAGCCGGCGGGCAGTCCCATGGGCTGGCCGGGCTGCTGGCTGGATGACTGCCCCCAAGGCTGACCGGCGGGCTGGCTCGCATACTGGCCATTATCCCGCGCTCCCGCGGCGGGAACGGACGAACGACCGCCGCCGAACAGGCCGCCGAGAAAGCCGCCGGAGCCCGACTGGCGCTGCTGCGCTTCCGCCGCGCGGGCCTCGGCGTCGGCGAGCTGGGCTTCCAGATCCTGGATGTGCCCATAGGCCTGCTGCAAAGCGTGCTCCTGAACCAGGACGCTCTGGGCGAGGGCATAGGTGGCGTGGGGTGCCTCGGCGACACGGCGCGCGATGAGCGCCTCGGCCTCCGCATCGCGCGGCTGGCTGGCAACACTGCGCATGCGATCGAACAGGCCGTCGATCAGGGCACGTTCCTCGGGGGTCATTTCCGCCTCCGGTGAGTGGATGGCGAGGATATGAGCAGACGAGCGTGGCCGGGGAAGGGCTCCCCGCATGAAATTTTTGTAACGCCGCGGTAGCGGAGCAGGGTTTATTCCGCCGCGTCGGCCGGGGTGCCGCTGTCGGCCACGCTCGACCCGCCGAGGCCGAAGCGCTTCTCCACATAGGCTTCCACCATCTGGCGGAACTCTTCCTGGATGTTGGCGCCGCGCAGGGTCGCGACCTTCCTGCCGTCGATGAAGACGGGGGCGGACGGCGTCTCGCCGGTGCCGGGCAGTGAGATGCCGATATCGGCGTGCTTGCTCTCGCCCGGCCCGTTCACGATGCAGCCCATGACCGCCACATTCAGCGTCTCGACGCCGGGATATTGCGCCTTCCACACCGGCATCCGGGTGCGGATCATATCCTGCACCGACTGCGCCAGCTCCTGGAACACGGTGCTCGTGGTGCGCCCGCAGCCGGGGCAGGCGGCCACCAGCGGCACGAAGGTGCGCAGGCCCATGGTCTGCAGGATTTCCTGCGCCACCTGCACCTCACGGGTGCGGTCGCCGTTGGGCTCGGGGGTCAGCGACACGCGGATGGTGTCGCCGATGCCCTGCTGGAGCACCACGCCCATGGCCGCCGTGGAGGCGACGATGCCCTTTGAGCCCATGCCCGCCTCGGTGAGGCCGAGGTGGAGCGCATAGTCCGAACGGCGCGCCAGCTCCGAATAGACCGCGATCAGGTCCTGCACCGCCGAGACCTTGGCGGAGAGGATGATGCGGTCGCGGCCGAGGCCGATCTCCTCCGCCAGCGCCGCCGAGAGCAGGGCCGAGCGCACCAGCGCCTCCCGCGTCACCGCCCGCGCCTCTGCGGGCTGGGGCAGGCGGGCGTTCTCGTCCATCAGGCGGGTGAGCAATTCGCCATCCAGCGAACCCCAGTTGGCGCCGATGCGCACCGGCTTGCCGTAC
>JAEWBL010000401.1 GCA_023391175.1 Pseudomonadota bacterium | reverse complement strand
AGGTGCTGGATCCCCTTGCGGTCGCCATCTCGGCGTTCGTACGGGTCGCGATGAACGAGACGCCGGGTCTCGACCTGCGGCTCGTTGATGTAGATGCCCACGACGCCGCATCCGCGCGTCGAGTCCGCAGCATCATCCTCGCCTCTGGACCGGAGACGGAGCGCATCTCCCGTCCCGGCGGCGAATACGCCGTCCGGGTCCGCCGCGGCCCTGCGCACGCGGCGGCCTCGATCGACGAGGCCCGTCGCACACGGCTCCATGTGGGTCGGCAGGGCGCGCTCGGGGCGATGGAATGGCGCGCCGAGCCGCGCATCCCACCCGCCGAGGGACAGATCGAGATCGAGGTGGCCGCGACCGGCCTCAATTTCCGCGACGTGATGCTGGCGCTGGGCGCGCTGGACGATGACATCCTTGGCCCGGGCCTCACCGGCGCATCCCTCGGCTTCGAGATGGCCGGCACGGTGACGCGGGTGGGACCCGGCGTCACCGATCACGTCGTCGGCGACCGTGTGATGGGCTTCGCGCCTGATGCGTTCTCGTCTCATGTGACGGTGCCGGCCTGGTTCGCCTTCAAGGTGCCGGAAACCCTGGCCCTGGAGGCGGCAGCGGCCGTGCCCGTGGTTTTCGCCACGGCCTGGTACGCGCTCGTGGACCGCGCCCGCCTGACTGCTGGAGAGACCGTGCTGGTACACGGCGCGGCGGGTGGCGTGGGCCTCGCCGCCGTGGGCATCTCCCTGGCGCGCGGCGCGCGGGTGATCGCCACCGCCGGCACGCCGGAGAAGGCGGCCCTCCTCAACACTCTGGGCGTGGAGGCCGTCTACAACTCCCGCGACCTGGCCTTCGCCCGCGACATCGCGCGCGATCATGGCAAGGTCGACGTGGTGCTGAACTCGCTGGCCGGGGATGCCATGGCGGCAAGCCTGAAACTGGTGAAGCCGTTCGGTCGCTTCATCGAGCTGGGCAAGCGCGACTTCCTCTCCAACACGACGGTGGGTCTGCGCCCCTTCGCCCGCAACATCAGCTATTTCGGCGTGGACCTCGACCAGTTGCTCGCCCACGACAAGGCGCGGGCGACGGCGTTGATGGCCGAGATCGGCGAAGCCTTTGCGAATGGCTCGCTCCAGCCGATTCCCTATCGGGTCATGGAGGGATCGGCGACGGAAGATGCCTTCCGCCAGATGCAGGCGGCGCGGCACGTGGGCAAGATCGTGGTGCGCCCGCCGCGCACGGGCCGTGTCGTTTCCAGCGCGCCGGAGACGCCAGCCCTTCGCGAGGGCGTCCATCTCGTGCTCGGCGGCAATGGCGGCTTCGGTCTTGAAACCGCCTTGTGGATGGCAGCTCAAACGACCGGCACGGTGGCGATCGCGTCGCGCTCCGGCCTGCGGGCAGCCGGCGATCTGGCCCGCATCGAGGCAATCCGCGCGGCCGGCGCGCGGATCGTTGTCGAGCAGGCGGATGCCCGCGATGCGCCGGCGCTGGAGGCGCTGGTGGACCGGCTCGTCGCCGAGCATGGCCCCCTTCGCAGCGTGGTCCACACCGCCATGGTGCTGCGCGACGGTGCCATCCCCAACCTCGACGCCGAAAGCCTCGACGCCGTGCTGGCGCCGAAGGTGGACGGCGTTCTGACCCTCGACCGGATCACCGACAGGCATCCGGTGGACCATTTCGTCGTCTATTCCTCCGCCTCGGCCATGATCGGCAGTCCCGGTCAGGGCGCCTATGTGGCGGCCAACGCCTTTCTGGAGGGCGTGGTGCGCAACCGCCGGGCGCGTGGGTTGCCGGGCCTCGCCGTGGCCTGGGGGGCCATCTCCGACGCCGGCGTCATCGCCAAGGACCAGGAACTCGGCCAGAGACTGACGCGGGCCACCGGCGTCGCCGGCATCGCCTCGGCGGAGGCCCTCGGCTTTCTCGGCCGGCTCATGGCGCAGGGCGATGCCGCAGACGTGGTCAACGTCTATGCGCAGGTGAACCGCACCGCCATCGCGAGCCAGCTGCCGGTGCTGCGCACGCCGACCTTCCCGCGCCTGTTCTCCACCGCGGCTGATGGCGCGGCGGGGAGCGGCGAGGATCTGATGGAACAGATCGCCGGCCTCGGCGATGCGGAGGCGCGCGTGCTTCTGCGCGAGGTGCTGGGCCGCGAGGTCGCCGGCATCCTGCGCCTGCCGCCGGACGCGGTGACGGGCACGGCTGCGCTGTCCGAACTCGGCATGGACTCGCTGATGGCTCTGGAGCTGCGCCTGACGCTGGAGAAGAAATTCGGCTTCGAGCTGCCGCTGCTCTCCATCGGCAGCGGGCGCACGCTCGATGACCTGGCCGCCGTTGCCCTCGGCAGCCTCAGGTCGCCCGAGAATGCCGCGCCTGCCGAGACGGCCGCACCGGCTGTGGTCCTCGCGCCCGAGGAAGCCGCCCTTGCGGCCCGGCACGGCTTGCGGCTGGACGCGGAATCCATCGAGGCCCTGACCGAGATGGCCGCCACATCGCCCCACGACGCTGCGGGGACAGGTTCGTGAGGCACGTGCCATGAGCGGGCGCCGCGGCCTGTCAGATGAGGATTTCGCGCATCTGCTGGGCGAGA
>JAEWBL010000336.1 GCA_023391175.1 Pseudomonadota bacterium | reverse complement strand
AACAAGGCGACGATGATCGAGAAGATCGCGGAGCTGGTGCGCGACAAGCGGGTGGAGGGCATTTCCGAGATCCGCGACGAGAGCGACCGTGACGGCATGCGCGTGGTCATCGAGATCAAGCGCGACTCCCAGGCCGACGTGGTGCTGAACAACCTCTACCGGCTCACGCTGCTGCAGACCTCGTTCGGCGTGAACATGGTGGCGCTCTCCGGCGGCAAGCCGGGCCTGCTGACGCTGCACGACGTACTGACCGCCTTCATCGCCTTCCGCGAGGAGGTCATCAGCCGGCGCACCAAATTCCTGCTGCGCAAGGCGCGCGACCGCGCGCACGTTTTGGTGGGCCTCGCCATCGCGGTCGCCAACATCGACGAGGTGATCCGCCTCATCCGCACCGCGCCGGACCCGGCGACCGCCCGCGAATCCCTGATGGGTCGCGACTGGCCGGCCAAGGACATGGCGCCGCTCATCGCGCTCATCGCCGATCCGCGCCACAAGCTGAAGGACGACGGCACCTACCGCCTCTCCGAGGTGCAGGCCCGCGCCATCCTTGACCTGCGCTTGCAGCGCCTCACCGCCCTCGGCCGGGACGAAATCGCCGACGAGCTGGACAAGCTCGCCGCCGAGATCGCCGATTATCTGGACATCCTCGCCAGCCGGCCGCGCATGCGCGCGATCATCCGGGACGAGCTGCTCGCCATCAAGGCGGAGTTCGGCACCCCCCGGAAGACCGAGATCGTCGAGGGCTTCGGCGACCTTGAGGACGAGGACCTGATCCAGCGCGAGGAGATGGTCGTCACCGTCTCCCACGCCGGCTACATCAAGCGCGTGCCGTTCTCCACCTACCGGGCGCAGCGGCGCGGCGGCAAGGGCCGCTCGGCCATGCAGACGCGCGACGAGGATTTCGTCACCCGTCTGTTCGTGGCCTCCACCCACGCGCCGGTGCTGTTCTTCTCCTCCAAGGGGCAGGTCTACAAGATGAAGGTGTGGCGCCTGCCGCTGGCGGCGCCGCAGGCCCGGGGCAAGGCCCTCATCAACATCCTGCCGCTGGAGCAGGATGAGCGCATCACATCCGTCGTGCTGCTGCCCGAGGACGAGGGCGAGAACCAGCGCCTGCAGATCATGTTCGCCACCACCGGAGGCACCGTGCGGCGCAACGCGCTCACCGATTTCCAGCAGGTGAACCGTAACGGCAAGATCGCCATGAAGCTCGCCGACGGCGAGGCGATCGCCGATGTGGGGCTGTGCACCGAGGAGGACGACGTGCTCCTCACCACCGCGGCCGGCGCCTGCATCCGCTTCCCCGCCACCGAAGTGCGCCTGTTCAAGGGCCGCGACAGCGTCGGCGTGCGCGGCATCCGGCTGGAGGAGGGCGACAGCGTCATCTCCATGGCCATCATCCGCCATGTGGATGCCGATGCCGAGCAGCGGCTCGCCTACATCAAGATGCGCCGCGCCCTGCGTGGCGAGGCGGGCGAGAGTGCCGAGGTGGAGCAGGAAGAGGGGGCCAGCGGCTCCGGCCAGCTCAGCCAGGAGCGCTACGCCGAGATGGGAGCGAAGGAGCAGTTCATCCTCACCGTCTCCGAAAACGGCTACGGCAAGCGCACGTCGTCCTACGAATACCGTGTCACCGGACGCGGCGGTAAGGGCATCGTCGCCATGGCGGTGAACGAACGCAACGGCCGCCTCGTCGCCTCCTTCCCCGTGGAGGATGCCGACCAGATCATGCTCGTCACCGACGGCGGCCAGCTCATCCGCTGCCCCGTGGATGGCATCCGCATCGTCGGCCGCGCCAGCCAGGGCGTCATCGTGTTCGACACGGCGGAAGGCGAGCGCGTCGTCTCGGTGGAGCACATCAGCGAGGATACCGGCGCTGAGGGCGAGGCGGGCGAAGGCGGCGCGGAAGCCGCCGGAGACGACGCGCCGGAGGCCTGATCCGCGAGCAGGGGGCTTCGGCCAGAGGAGCGCAAGTGATGATCTCGGCCGAAAGCCTCGCCCTGTTCGTTCTCGCCTGCATCGCCCTGGGGGCGACGCCGGGGCCGAACGTGGCGCTCATCGTCGGCACCAGCCTCAAGCACGGTCGGCAGGCGGGCATCCTCACCGCCATGGGCGTCAACGTGGGCCTCATCGCCCAATTGGCGCTGGTGGCGGGGGGCCTCGCCTATGTGGTGGAAGCCTTCTCCCGCCATTTCGATCTCGTGCGCTATGCCGGCGCGGCCTACCTCGTGTGGCTCGCAGTGATGCAATGGCGCGCCGCCGGCAAGGCGGTGGAGGCCCCCGCGCCGTCCGCCCACGCTGCCTTCGGGCGTGGGCTCGCGGTGGCCTTCGCTAACCCCAAGACGCTCCTGTTCCACGCGGCCTTCCTGCCGCAATTCGTCACCAACACCACCGATCCGGTGCCGCAGATCGCTCTTCTCGCGGCGATCTTCGCGGTCATCGCTCTGGTGGGCGACATGCTGTGGGCGGTGGTGGCGGACAAGGCGCGCGCGGCGCTCAAGGGGCGCTTTACCCTCGTGGCCGATCGCGTTTCCGCCGGCATCCTCGTCGGCGGTGCCGCGCTGCTTCTGGCGGCGGGACGGCGATAGGCTCTCCGCGGCGCCGCTCCGCATTGCCCCGCGGGGGCAGGGGGCTATAAGGCCCCATGTCTGCCCTTCTGCATGATTCCGCCCCGCTCGAGGTTCTGCGCCACGTCTTCGGTTACGAGGCGTTTCGCGGG
>JAEWBL010000312.1 GCA_023391175.1 Pseudomonadota bacterium | reverse complement strand
ACGAAATCGGGCGCGCGCCCGTCCACGCCGGGGATCTTCGGCCGGATGCCGGAATAGCCCGGCGCCAGATCTTCTTCCTGCACATCCGGCCAGTAGCGGCGGATCGAGGCCATCATGGCGGCCTTGCGGGCGGGATCGACCTCGTAGCGCCGCTCGCTCACCCATTCCACATCGGGGCCGAAGCGCCCTTGCCCGCCGAGGTCCAGCGTGAGGTGCGTGCCGAGGCCGCCCACCTCGGGCACAGGGTAGATCAGGCGCGAGAAGGGCACTTTCCTGAGGCAGGTGAAGTAATTGCCCTTGGCCATGGTCTCCTGCGGCACCAGATGGGCGGGCATGCCGGAGATGGCGCGGGCGAGGGCAGGGGCATCGAGCCCGGCGGAATTGATGAACAGCCGGCAGGCGAGCGTCATGGGCTCCGGCCCGCCGGTGGTCAGAACGATGCCGTCCGCTCCCGCCTCTGCGGCCACGATGGGGGAAGAGAGGGCGAGCATCCCGCCGGCCGCCTCCATGTCGCCGAGCAGCGCCAGCATCAGGCCGTGAGAGTCCACGATGCCGGTGGAGGGCGAGTGCAGCGCCGCATGGGCCGAGAGCGCCGGCTCCAGCGCCTGCGCCTGCGCGCCGCTCAGCATCTTGAGATCATCGACGCCGTTGGCCGCGCCGGTCTTCGCCAGCTTCTCCAGATAGGCCACTTCCTCCGGCGTGGCGGCGACGATGAGCTTGCCGATGCGCTTGTGCCCCACCCCGTGGCTCTCGCAGAAGGCGTAGAGCAGCTCCTTGCCGCGCACGCACAGCTCGGCCTTGAGGCTGCCCGGCTCGTAACAGATGCCCGCGTGGATCACCTCCGAATTGCGCGAGGAGGTGCCGGTGCCGATGGCGTCCGCCGCTTCCACCAGCACCACTTCCCGTCCCGCCAGCGCCAGCGCGCGGGCGATGGCGAGCCCCACCACGCCCGCGCCCGCGACGATGCACTCGACCCGATCCATACCGCTCTTCCCGTGATCCGCGACCGGTACCATAGCGCAGGCGGGGGCCACGCAAAGCGTCTCCCTGGAAGTGCTCCAGCCAGCAACTAGTTGCTATCGGCAGGAGGGGTCGCGATGTCCAATCGGGGCCATGATGACGTCTGCCCCCGCCCCCCTTCCCCCTGAAGTCGAGGAAATCCGCCTCGACCGGGACCGGCGCCGCCTGACCCTTGCCTATGGCGGGACGCGGGCGGAATTCTCGGCCGAGCGCCTGCGCTCCGCCTGCCGCTGCGCCGCCTGCACGGCGGACCGCGCCCGCGACCGCTTTCCCTCAGCCTTTCCCGGCGTGGCGCTCACCGGCGTGGAGCCGTTCGGCGCGCACGGCCTGAACCTCACCTTTTCCGACGGCCACAAGCGCGGGGTCTACCCCTTCGCCTATCTCGCGGCGCTGGCCGCGGCGGCTGCCAACGACCTTCCGGAGATGAACCCATGAGCGCGTTCGACAGCGAGATGAAGACCGAAATCGTCGAGACCGACATCCTCGTCATCGGCGGCGGCACCGGCGGCCCGATGGCGGCCATCAAGGCCAAGGAGAAGAACCCCGGCCTTAAGGTGGTCCTCATGGAGAAGGCCAATGTGAAGCGCTCCGGCGCGGTCTCCATGGGCATGGACGGACTGAACAACGCCGTCATCCCCGGCTACGCCACCCCCGAGCAGTATGTGAAGGAGATCACCGTCGCCAATGACGGCATCGTCCACCAGAAGGCGGTGATGGCCTATGCGACGGGCTCCTACCCGATGATCCAGTATCTGGATTCCATCGGCGTGAAGTTCGAGAAGGACGGCTCCGGCGAATACAACGTCCGCAAGGTCCACCACATGGGCACCTATGTGCTGCCCATGCCGGAAGGGCACCACGTCAAGAAGGCGCTCTACCGCCAGCTGCGCAAGCATCAGGTGCTGGTGACCAACCGCTACATGGCGACCCGCCTGCTCACCGGCACGGACGGCCGCATCGCCGGCGCCATCGGCGTCAACACCCGCACCGGCGAGTTCCTCGTGATCCGCGCCAAGGCGGTGGTGCTGGCCTGTGGCGCCGCCGGCCGCCTCGGCCTGCCGGCCTCCGGCTATCTGTTCGGCACCTACGAGAACCCGGCGAACTGCGGCGACGGCTATGCCATGGCCTATCACGCCGGCGCGGGCCTCGCGAACCTCGAGTGCTACCAGATCAACCCGCTCATCAAGGACTATAACGGCCCGGCCTGCGCCTATGTGACCGGCCCGTTCGGCGGCTACACCGCCAACAACAAGGGCGAGCGCTTCATCGAGTGCGACTACTGGTCGGGCCAGATGATGAAGGAATTCTACGGCGAGCTGCTGAGCGGCAACGGCCCGGTCTTCCTCAACATGACCCACCTCGCCGAGGAGACCATCTCCGAGATCGAGACCATCCTGCACTCCAACGAGCGGCCCTCGCGCGGGCGGTTCCACGAGAACCGGGGCACGAACTATCGCCAGAACATGGTGGAGATGCACATCTCCGAGATCGGCTTCTGCTCCGGCCACTCCGCCTCGGGCGTGTGGGTGGATGAGAACGCCCGCACCACCGTACCCGGCCTCTATGCCGCCGGCGACATGGCGAGCGTGCCGCACAATTACATGCTCGGTGCCTTCGTGAACGGCGGCATCGCGGGCGAGGACGCAGCCGATTACTGCGCCTCCACCGACCTGCCGGCCTATGACGCCGCCGACATTGCCCGCGAGCAGGCCCGCGTGATGGCGCCGACCAAGCGGGAGGACGGTATTCCGCCGAACCAGATCGAGTACAAGACGCGT
>JAEWBL010000717.1 GCA_023391175.1 Pseudomonadota bacterium | reverse complement strand
CCCTAAGATTCATCAAACACAATTGGGGGCGCCTTGCAATCGCCCGGGGTTTGCCCAATTGGACAAAACGTCCAAGGCGGTCCTGGCGGGCGGCGGCGGGCGCGCCGGCCGTTTTAGTAACCAATTGTTCTAACTCCACTTTAGCCAGCGCTGCACACCCCCTCGAACGAGTCGCACGGGGTTCCAAACGGGGCGCAAGAGACAAAATACCGCGCACCCCGTCCGTGGTTTACGCAAGGATGCCCGGCCGGATTGCCGGCGGGGGAAAGTCGCTCCTGCCCCATTGTTGACGCGATGGCTTGGGCATTAAGGCATTGGTTCACGAAATCAGATAAGGCAGGATCGCCCGGCCTCCCCCGCCGGACCCTGCCGGAGCTTGCGATGGTCCTGTCGTTCCGACCTTTTCCCGCCATTGAGACCGATCGCGCCGAAACGCCCGGCACCGCGACCCGCCGCGTCGGGGGGCGCGCGCTCGTGCTGTTTGTCGGCGCGTTCGTGGCCGCGCTGTTCTCGGCGGCGGCCCCGGCGGCGGCGCAGGGCGTGGTGAAGTCGGTGTTCGGCGAGTGGCAGATTCGCTGCGATACCCCGCCCGGCGCGCAGAGCGAGCAGTGCGTGCTCCTCCAGTCGGTGCAGGCGGAGGACCGGCCCAATGTCGGCCTCACCGTGATCGTTCTGAAGACCTCGGACCAGAAGAGCCGCCTTCTGCGCGTGCTGGCGCCGCTGGGCGTGCTTCTGCCCGCCGGCCTCGGCCTCAAGATCGACGACCAGGACATCGGCCGCGCCGGCTTCGTGCGCTGCCTGCCCAATGGCTGCGTCGCCGAGGTGGTGATGGACGAAACCCTTGTCGGTCGTCTCAAGACCGGCAAGCTCGCCACCTTCATCATCTTCCAGACGCCCGAGGAAGGCATCGGCGTCCCGCTCAGCCTCAACGGATTCGGCCCGGGATTTGATGCCCTCAAGTAAGGGCGTGGACGGTCGTCACGCTTGCGCGGACGGCCACCCCCGCGCCGCGTCCACGGCATGGTTTCGACACGCTCGCCGGTCATGAGCGATGAGCAGGGGCCGCCGGGGATGGGTGGCGCCGAAGTTGCTTGAATGCAGCCCTTGCGGAAGGCGTTCTGATCCGTCAGGGATCGGGACGGTCGGGGGAGGACGTCGCGCATGCCAGTCGATGAACACGCCTTGTTCGGTGGGGCGCTGGCCTTCATGTGCGCCGCCGTCATCGCGGTCCTCGTCGCCAAGCGCATCGGCTTCTCGCCCATCGTCGGCTACCTTCTGGTCGGCATCGCCATCGGCCCCATCGGCCTCAACGTCGCCGATCCCTCGGTGGTGCATACCGTCGCCGAGCTGGGCGTGGTCATGCTCCTGTTCCTCGTCGGGCTGGAGCTGAAGCCGTCCCACCTCCTTTCCATGGGCCACTACATTTTCGGGCTGGGCACGGCGCAGCTGGTGCTCACATCGCTGGCCTTCGCGCTGCTCGCCTATTTCGGCCTTGGATTCGGCGTCGCGGCGGCGGTGGTCTCCGGCCTCGCGCTCTCGGTGTCGGGCACGGCCATCGCGCTCCAGCTCGTGGGCGAGCGTGGCGACCTCGGCAGCCCCTACGGGCAGCGCACCTTCTCCATCCTGCTGTTCCAGGACATCGCGGTGGTGCCCTTGCTGGCGCTGGTGCCGCTGCTCGCCCCCGGCAGCGAGAGCGAGATCCACGATCCCAAGGCGACTCTGATGCAGGCGGCCATGGCCGTGGGCGCCATCGCCGTCATCGTCGTCGCCGGCCGCTACCTGCTCAATCCCCTGTTCCGGGTGCTGGCCCGCTCCGGCGCGCGCGAGGCGATGACGGCGGCGGCGCTCATGGTGGTGCTCGGCGCCGCGGGCCTCATGGAGATGGCCGGCATGTCGGCGGCCATGGGCGCGTTCCTCGCCGGCCTCCTGCTTTCGGAAAGCACCTTCCGCCACGAACTCGAAGCCAATGTGGATGCCTTCCGCGGCCTGCTGCTCGCCATCTTCTTCATGAGCATCGGCATGACGCTGAACATCGACGTGATCCTCCACCACATCCCGCGCCTGGTGGTGGGCGCGCTGGCGGTGGCGGTCATCAAGTCGGTGGTCGTCTATCTCGTGTTCCGCGCCGACAACATCGCGCCCGGCGATTCCCTGCGGGCCTCGGTGGCGCTGATGGCGGCCGGCGAGTTCGCCTTCGTGCTGTTCCCCCTCGGCCTCGCCAACGGCATCCTGCGCACGGAGCAGGCGGACCTGCTCATCGCCCTGGCCGCGCTCACCATGGTGCTCGGCCCGCTGCTGTTCGCCGGCGTGTCGCGCTTCCTGCCGCGCTTTGCCCCGCCGGCGCCGGAGCCGCCCGCAGACGACTTCACCGACGCCGACGGCTCGGTGCTGGTCATCGGCTTCGGCCGGTTCGGGCAGATCGTCTCACAATGCCTGCTGGCGCAGGATGTCAGCGTCACGATCATCGACAAGGACGTGGAGATGATCCAGAGCGCCGGCCGGTTCGGCGTGCACATCTACTATGGCGACGGCACGCGGCTCGACGTGCTGCGCGCGGCGGGCGCGGAGTCGATGGAAGTCATCTGCGTCTGCGTCGACAACAAGGACGACGCCAACCGCATCGTCGAGATCGTGCGCACCTCCATCCAGGGGCCGCGCCTGTTCGTGCGCAGCTTCGATCGCGTGCACTCCATGGAGCTGGTGCGCCTCGGCGTCGATTTCGAGCTGCGCGAGACCCTCGAATCGGCCCTCTCCTTCGG
>JAEWBL010000292.1 GCA_023391175.1 Pseudomonadota bacterium | reverse complement strand
CCTTCCGCTGACGCTCCAGTCGGCCGGGGCACGAAACCGTGCCCTGCCTATCCAGACGCTGAGGAGATCCCCATGGCCCGCGCCTATCCCATCATCGCCCCCTCCATCCTCTCGGCGGACTTCACCCGCCTCGGCGCCGAGGTGGATGCGGTGCTTGAGGGCGGCGCCGAGTGGATCCATTTCGACGTGATGGATAACCATTACGTCCCCAACCTCACCATCGGCCCGCTCATTCTCCAGTCCCTGCGCAAGGCGACGAAGGCGTTTGTGGACGTGCATCTGATGGTCAAGCCCGTGGACGGCATGATCGAGGCCTTCGCGGGCGCCGGTGCGGACCTCATCTCCTTCCATCCCGAAGCTTCCGAGCATGTGGACCGCTCGCTCCAGCTCATCCGCTCCAAGGGCGTGAAGGCGGGCCTGGTGCTGAACCCGGCCACCCCGCTCTCGGTGCTGGACTACACGCTCGGCGCCCTCGACCTCGTGCTGGTCATGTTGGTGAACCCCGGCTTCGGCGGGCAGGCCTTCATTCCCTCGGCGCTGGACAAGCTGAAAGCCATCCGCGAGCGCATCGACGCCTCGGGCCGGGACATCCGCCTTGAGATCGACGGCGGCGTGAAGGTGGACAATATCGGCGCCATCGCGGCGGCGGGGGCGGACACCTTTGTCGCTGGCAGCGCCATCTATGGCGCGAAGGACTATGCCGCGACCATCGCCGCCATGAAGCGCGAGATCGCCGCCGCCACCGGGACTGCCGCCGCGGCCTGAAGCTGGCTCAAGCCCGCGCGGCGCCCCAGCGAAGCAATCGGCACCGGTCGAAGACCGGAGCCGAACCGATCAGTGCCCCGGCCGGCGCGGCGCGACGATCTCGCCCCGCGCCCGCTCCGCCCGCTCGATCAGATACTTCGCAACCAGCGTGAACAGGGCGACGCCGGCCAGCACCGTCGCCGCGGCGAAGGCGGCGAGCGCGTGGCTGTCCTGGTAGAGCAGCTCGATCTGCAAAGGCAGGGTCGAGGTCTGGCCCTTGATGTTGCCGGAGACGATGGAGACGGCGCCGAACTCGCCCATCACCCGCGCATTGCACAGGGCCGCGCCATAGAGCAGCGCAAACTTCACATTGGGCAGGGTGACGAGCCGCAACACGTCAAAGCCCGAGGCGCCCAGGCTCACCGCCGCCTCCTCCTCATCCCGCCCCTGCGCCATCATCAGCGGCACCAGCTCGCGCAGGACGAACGGCGCGGTGACGAACAGGCTGGCAAGGATGATGGCCGGCACGGCGAACATGATTTTGATGTCGTGCGCCTGCAGGAAAGGCCCGAACAGCCCCTGCGCCCCATAGACGAAGAGATAGGCGACGCCCGCGACGATGGGCGAGATGGAGAAGGGCAGCTCCGCCACCGCCAGCAGCAGATTGCGGCCGCGGAAGGAAAACTTCGTCACCGCCCAGGCGGCGGCGATGCCGAAGGCGGTGTTGAGCGGCACGCAGACGAGGGCCGTCAGTAGCGTCAGCCCCACCGCGTGCAGCGTATCAGGCCGCGCGAGCGCTTCGAGATAGGTGGGCAGGCCGCGCGCGAACGCCTCGGCGAAGATGACGGCCAGCGGCGCGATGAGTGCCAGTGCAGTTGTCGCCAGCACCAGGGTGAGAATCACCGAGCGCGTCACAGTGCCGTCGCCGACGCGCAGGCGGTGGCGGTTCACGGGATGCGCCATCACGCGTCTCCCATGGCGAACTTCTGGTGCCACGCCTGCACGGCGTTCACGACCAGAAGCATGATGAAGGCGAGCGCCAGCATGGTGACGGCGATGGCTGCGGCCGCCGCATAGTCATATTCCTCCAGCCGGATGAAGGTGAGCAGCGCCACGATCTCCGTGCGGAACGGCTGGTTGCCGGCGATGAACACCACCGCGCCGAACTCCCCGAGCGAACGGGCGAAGGCCAGCGAGGTGCCGGCAAGGAAGGCCGGGAAGATGGTCGGGAAGATGATGCGGCGGAAGATGGTGAGGTCGCTCGCGCCCAGCGTCGCGCCCGCCTCTTCCAGTTCCGGCTCCATGTCCTCCAGCACTGGCTGCACCGTGCGCACCACGAAGGGGATGGAGGTGAAGGCCATGGCGCAGACGATGCCGGCCGGGGCGTAGGCCACCTGTATGCCCCATTGCGCCAGCGGCGCGCCGAACCAGCCGTTCTTGGCGAACAGCGCCGTCAGCGCGAGGCCTGCCACCGCCGTCGGCAGGGCGAAAGGCACGTCCACCATGGCGTCCAGCAGGCGCTTGCCGGGAAACTCGTAGCGCACCAGCACCCAGGCGAGGGCGAGGCCGTAGACGGCATTGAACAGCGCCGCCAGCGCCGCCGTGCTCAGCGTCACCTGGAAGGAGGCGAGCGTGCGCGGCGAGGTGATGATGGCGATGTAGCGCTCGAAGCCCACGTCCGCCGCCTTCAGCAGCAGCGCACCGATGGGCAGGAGCACGATGAGGCCGAGATAGAGCAGAGCGAGGCCGAGCGAGAGCCGGAATCCGGGGATGACGCTCCGGCGCGGACGGTGGCTTAGAATCGGCAGCGCGAAGCGGGTGCGGGGCATGGGCTCTGCTGGGGCATGGTGCGCCGGGAAGGACGGGCCGACATGGGGCTTCCGGCCGTTATGGCGCGCGAGGCCGCAAATGTCATGCGTGGCCGGGAGAAAAATAAAATACCGCAAAACTTTTGTTGTTTAGCGCAACAAAAAAGGGCCGCAGCGCGGCCCTTCTGTTTCCCTGCAGCCTCGGCTCAGAAGCCCGGCAGGTCGAAGGCGCCCGGCAGCGGCCAGCGCAGGCCGGTGATGGGGCCGGGGCCGGCGGCGGTGGGCCCATAGGTCGGGTAGAAGTAGCCGGGCGGCAGTGCGTAATCGAGGTACGACTTGGAGCCGGGCTTCACCACCGTGCCGGCATCGAGATAGGAGCGGCGCTCGACCACGATGCGGTTGCGCTTCTTCACCGTCTGCGCCTCGGCGCTGTCGGCGGAAACGATGGAGAAGGCACCGGTGGTCGCCGCAATGGCTGCCGCCGCCAGCGACACCGAGAGCGCCGTCTTCAGGCCCGAGCGGGCGAAAGCAGCGAAGGTGGTGAACGACGCGAAACCCATGGCATCCTCCCAGATCGGCGCAGGGCCGACCTTGACTGGATTAATAGACGTTTGTCCCCTGCGCAAGGAAACCCGCCCCTGTGGCGCCATGTTCCCGCTCTCTCGCCGCCGGCGCGTTGCGTTCACGCAACACTCGCATGCAGCGGTGCCGCACCTGATCGCGCATCTTCGATTTGCAAGGCCAAGGGGTTCGGCCTAAAAGCACGGTCTTCGGCCGCATGGGCCGTACATCCGAGGAACATCATGGGTTACAAGGTCGCCGTCGTCGGCGCCACGGGCAACGTGGGCCGGGAGATTCTCTCGATCCTCGACGAGCGGGGCTTCCCCGCGGACGAGGTTGTCGCGCTCGCCTCGCGAAAGTCGCAGGGCGTGGAAGTCTCTTACGGTGACAAAACCCTGAAGGTGAAGGCCCTCGAGACCTACGACTTCTCCGACACCGACATCTGCCTGATGTCGGCCGGCGGGTCCGTGTCCAAGGAGTGGTCGCCGAAGATCGGCGCGCAGGGCTGCGTCGTCATCGACAATTCCTCCCAGTGGCGCATGGACCCGGACGTGCCGCTGATCGTTCCCGAGGTGAACGCGGACGCCATCGTCGGCTTCTCCAAGAAGAACATCATCGCCAATCCGAACTGCTCCACGGCGCAGCTCGTCGTCGCGCTGAAGCCGCTGCATGACGCCGCGACCATCAAGCGCGTGGTGGTCTCCACCTACCAGTCCGTCTCCGGCGCCGGCAAGGACGCCATGGACGAGCTGTTCTCCCAGACGCGGGCCGTCTTCGTCTCCGATCCGGTGGAGCCGAAGAAGTTCCCGAAGCGCATCGCCTTCAACCTCATCCCGCAGATCGACGTCTTCCTGGACGACGGTTTCACCAAGGAAGAGTGGAAGATGGTGGCCGAGACCAAGAAGATTCTCGACCCCAAGATCAAGCTCACGGCCACCTGCGTCCGCGTGCCGGTCTTCATCTCCCACTCCGAGGCGGTGAACGTGGAGTTCGAGAAGGAGCTTTCGGCCGACGACGCGCGCAAGATCCTGCGCGAGGCGCCGGGCATTCTCGTCATCGACACCCGTGAGCCGGGCGGCTACGCCACCCCCCATGAGGCCGCCGGCGAGGACGCGACCTACATCTCGCGCCTGCGCGACGACCCGACCGTGGACAACGGCATCGCCTTCTGGTGCGTGTCTGACAATCTGCGCAAGGGCGCCGCGCTGAACGCGGTGCAGATCGCCGAGGTTCTGGTGAACCGCAAGCTCATCACCGCCCGTTCCAAGGCGGCCTGAGCCTTCCGGTATTCTGAAAACTGACGAACGGCCCGCCTCGGCGGGCCGTTTGCTTTTGGGGGTCAGCGCGGCCGCGAGCGGGTCCGCTGCGCCACCGCGACCACCAGCGCCACGCCCGCGGCGAAGGCAACGGTCTCCGCGTCCGGCACCTCGCCGTTGATGGGCCAGGCGAGCCCCACCGTCACGAAGGTCTGCAGGAGCTGCATTTGTCCCACACGGGCGATGCCGCCCATGGCAAGCCCGGCATTCCAGAAGAAGAAGCCGATGAGCTGGCTGAAGAGGCCGAGATAGAGCAGCGCCGCCCAGGAGGCGCCTGCCACGGCGCCCGCCCCACTCCACGGAAAGGTGAGGAGCGCGAGCGGGAGCGTCACCGGCAGGCAGAGGATCAGCATGAACGCGATCACCTCCCACCCGGACATCGTGCGGGCGAGGCCGCCGGACACGGCATAGCCGATGGCGCAGGCGATGACGCCCAGGAACAGCAGGCTGTCGCCCATCCCCAGCGCGCCCCCCGCGCCGTTGCGCAAGGCGAACGCCACCACCAGCCCGGCGCCCACCGCGCTCGCAGCGAACAGGCCGAGGCCCGGCCGCTCCCCGGCCAGCAGCATGGCGGCGATCGCCGTACACAAGGGCAGAAGGCCGAGGACGATGCCGCCATGGGCCGCCGGCACCGTCTGGGTGGCCACGCCGATGGCCAGCGGGAACACGAAGATCAGGCAGGCGGAGGAGACGGCGAGGCGCCACAGCAC
>JAEWBL010000227.1 GCA_023391175.1 Pseudomonadota bacterium | reverse complement strand
GTGTTCGGCCCCGCCCGCTTCGAGCACGGCACCTGGCAGACCCGCGTCTCCGGCGCCCCCGTGCTGGAGGGGGCGCTCGCCACCTTCGACTGCCGGGTGGTCAAGGTGTTCGACGAGAGCACCCACCACGCTTTGCTGTGCGAGGTGCTGGACGCCTCGGAGCCGCCGGGCGGCGAGCCCCTGATCTATGTGAACGGCGCCTTCTGCCGCGTCAGCCCCCTGGAATCCTGAGCATGAGCGAACCCTTCACGGAAGCGGGCACCAGCCGCTTCGTCCGCGTGCCCGAGGCTGGCGGCGAACTCACCATCCATTACAACGACTGCGATCCCGGCAATGCCCGCGAGACCGTCGTGATGCTGCATGGCTCCGGCCCTGGCGCGTCGGGCTGGGCCAACTTCAACCGCAACATCGCGCCTCTGGTGGAGGCGGGCTATCGCGTGCTGCTGGTGGATTGCCCCGGCTGGAGCAAGAGCGACACCATTGTCTCCACCGGCTCGCGCTCCAACCTCAATGCGCGGGTGCTGGCGGGCGTGGTGGCGGCGCTGGGGCTGGAGCGCATCCACATCCTCGGCAATTCCATGGGCGGCCACAGCGCCGTCGCCTTCGCTCTCGACCATCCGGGCAAGGTGGGAAAGCTGGTGCTGATGGGCGGCGGTACGGGCGGGGCAAGCGCCTTCGCGCCCATGCCCACCGAGGGCATCAAGCTCCTGAATGCGCTCTATCGCACGCCCACCATCGAGAACCTCAAGGCGATGATGGCGGTCTTCGTGTTCGATCCCAATGATCTGACCGAAGACCTCTACCGCACGCGCCTCGACAACATGCTGAAGCGCCGCGATCATCTGGAGAATTTCGTCAAGAGCCTTGAGGCGAACCCGAAGCAGTTCCCCGATTTCGGCCCCCGCCTCGGCGAGATCTCCGCCCCCACCCTCGTCATCTGGGGGCGCAACGACCGCTTCGTTCCGCTGGATGCCGGGCTGCGTCTCCTTGCCGGCATCTCGAAGGCGGAGCTGCATGTGTTCGGCAATTGCGGGCACTGGGCCCAGTGGGAGCACGCGGACGCGTTCAACGCGCTGGTGCTCGAATTTCTTTCAAGGTGATTTGAGATGAGCGCAGCAGCAATTATCGCGGCCGCCGAAAGGCTGGCCGAGGCGGCGCGCACGGCGACGCCCTGCGAGCCGGTGCGGGACCTGATCGGCCTCGACCTGAAGGCCGCCTATGAGGTCCAGTTCCTGAACACCAAGCGGGCGGTAGAGGAGGGGAGGCGGCTCGTGGGCCGCAAGATCGGCCTCACCTCGCGCGCCGTCCAGCAGCAATTGGGCGTCGGCCAGCCGGACTTCGGCGTGCTGTTCGCCGACATGGAATATTGCGACGGCGAGGAGGTGCCCTTCGCCCGCCTGCTCCAGCCGAAGGCGGAGGCGGAAGTCGCGTTCGTGCTGAAGGCGGACCTCGCGGCGGCGGACGTCACCCCCACGGAGGTGTGCCGCGCCATCGATTATGTGGCCCCCGCCATCGAGATCGTCGGCAGCCGGGTCAAGAACTGGGACATCCGCATCTCGGACACCATCGCCGACAACGCCTCCAGCGGCGTCTACGTGATGGGTGCTCCCATCCGCCGGCTGGAGGACACGGACCTCGCCGGCCTCGGCATGGTGCTCAACCGCAACGGCACCGCCGCGTCCTTCGGTGGTGGCGCGGCCTGTCTCGGCAATCCGCTCACCGCGGTGCTGTGGCTCGCCCGCACCTGCGCCACGCTGGGAACGCCGCTGAAGGCCGGAGACGTGGTTCTCAGCGGCGCCCTCGGCCCCATGGTCCCCGCCGCGCCCGGCGATGTGCTGGAGGCGCGCATCGCGGGGCTCGGCACAGTGAAGGTCGCCATCGGAGCCCCCGCCACCACGGAGACGCAGGCATGAGCACGCCCAAGATCAAGGCCGCGATCATCGGGTCGGGCAATATCGGCACCGACCTGATGATCAAGATCATGCGGATGTCGCGCCATCTGGAGATGGGCGCCATGGTGGGCATCGACCCCGCGTCCGACGGCCTCGCCCGCGCGGCGCGGCTCGGGGTGCCGGTGACCCACGAGGGCATCGCAGGCCTCACCCGCCTGCCCAACTACGCCGAGATCGGCGTGGTGTTCGACGCCACCTCCGCCAAGGCCCACATCGCCAACGACGCGGTGCTGCAGAAGGACGGCAAGAAGGTCATCGACCTCACCCCGGCCGCCATCGGCCCCTTCACCATTCCCGCGATCAACGGCGAGACCAATCTCGACGCGCCCAACGTCAACATGGTCACCTGCGGCGGCCAGGCCACCATCCCCATGGTCCACGCCGTGCGCCGCGCCACCGACCGCGTGATCTGGGGCGAGATCGTCGCTTCCATCTCCTCCAAGTCCGCCGGTCCCGGCACCCGCGCCAACATCGACGAGTTCACCGAGACCACGTCGAAGGCCATCAAGGTGCTGGGCGGTGCCGAGCACGGCAAGGCCATCATCATCCTCAACCCGGCCGACCCGCCGCTCATCATGCGCGACACCGTCTTCACCCTCTCCCAGGGCGGCACGCGCGAGGCCATCGAGGCGTCCATCCTCGACATGCTCGAGACCGTGAAGGCCTACGTGCCCGGCTATCGCCTGAAGCAGAAGGTGCAGTTCGAGGAGATCGGGAACAACGCGCCCGTCCGCATCCCCGGCGTCGGCCCGGTCACCGGCCTCAAGACGACCATCCTGCTCGAGGTGGAGGGCGCGGCCCATTATCTGCCGGCCTATGCCGGAAACCTCGACATCATGACTTCGGCCGCCCTGGTCTCCGCCGACCGCTGGGCCGCCCGTTTCCTCGCGAAGGAGGCCGCGTGATGGCCCGCCCCAACCCGGACAAGCTCTATATCCAGGACGTCACCCTGCGCGACGGCATGCACGCCGTCCGCCATCAATATTCCCTCGACACCACCCGCGCCATCGCCCGCGCGCTGGACCGGGCCGGTGTGGACGCCATCGAGATCAGCCACGGTGACGGCCTCACCGGCGCCACCTTCAATTACGGTTTCGGCGCCCATGACGACCTGGAATGGATCGCCGCGGTCGCGGAGGAATGCAGCCGGGCGGTCGTCACCGTCCTGCTCATTCCCGGCATCGGCACGGTGCATGACCTGAAGGCCGCCTGCGACGCCGGCGCCCGTTCCGTACGGGTGTGCACCCACTGCACCGAGGCCGACGTGTCCCGCCAGCACATCGAGGCGGCCCGTGCGCTGGGCATGGACGCCGCGAGCTTCCTGATGATGGCGCACATGATCCCGGCCGAGCAGCTGGCCGAGCAGGCGAAGCTGATGGAGAGCTACGGCGCGGAATGCGTCTACGTGACCGACTCCGCCGGGGCGCTGCTGCCGGAGGACTATACGCTGCGCGTGAAGACGCTGCGCGATGCACTGAAGCCCGAGACGGAGATCGGCGTCCACACCCACCACAACCTCACCCTCGGCGTCGCCAATGCGGTGGCGGGGATCGAGGCGGGCGCGGTGCGGGTGGATGCGTCGCTCGCTGGCATGGGCGCGGGTGCCGGCAACGCGCCGCTGGAAG
>JAEWBL010000213.1 GCA_023391175.1 Pseudomonadota bacterium | reverse complement strand
GCACCATCGTCGGCATGATGATGGCGTCTTCCCCGCGAGGAGAGCTTCCATCAAGCACCGCCTCCTGATCCAACCGACAGGAGGAGCGGATGCCAGCCTTGAGGCTTTCCATGCGGCAGATCCGTGGGGAGTGTCAGGAATTCCGTGCTTGGCGGGGTTATCCTAGAACTGAAGGAGACCCGACATGGCCCGACGCAAAGAGCCCGTTATTCCGGACGCGATCCTCGACCAACTGCTGGCTGGAGCTGACGCCAAGACGGCATTCGACCAGAACGGCTTGCTCGACCAGCTGAAGAAAGCGCTGACGGAGCGTGCTCTGAAGGCGGAGCTGGATCATCACCTGGCCGGTGACGAGAGCGGGAACCGTCGCAACGGCTACGGCCACAAGACGGTGCTGACCGAGGGTGGCTCGATGGGCCTGTCCATTCCCCGCGACCGGACGGGAGCGTTCGATCCGGCGCTGATCGGCAAGTACCAGCGCCGCTTCCCCGGCTTCGACGAGAAGATCGTGTCGATGTACGCGCGGGGCATGTCGACACGGGAGATCACCGGACACCTGCGGGAACTCTACGGCATCGAGGTGTCGGCTGACCTGATCTCCACGGTAACGGACGCGGTGATCGAGGAGGTGACGACCTGGCAGAACCGGCCCCTGGAGGCGGTCTACCCGCTGGTGTTCCTGGACGCCATCCGGGTCAAGATCCGCGACGAAGGCTTGGTGCGCAACAAGGCCATCCATGTTGCCATTGGCGTGCGCGCCGACGGCGCCAAGGAGGTGCTGGGGCTGTGGATTGAGCAGAACGAAGGCGCCAAGTTCTGGCTGCGTGTGCTGAACGAACTGAAGAACCGCGGCGTGGAGGATATCCTGCTGGCGGTGGTCAACGGATTGAAGGGCTTTCCCGAGGCGATCGCCGCCGCCTATCCGGAGACGATTGTCCAAACCTGCATCGTTCATCTGTTACGCCACAGTATGGAGTTCGCGTCCTGGAAGGACCGCAAGGCCATCGCCGCCGCACTGAAGACGGTCTACGACGCCGTCGACGACAAGGCCGCCGAGGTGGCCCTGAGCGCCTTTGAGGACGGCCCCTGGGGCGAAAAGTATGCGGCCATCGGCAAGGCGTGGCGGCGGGCGTGGCAGGAGGTCATCCCCTTCTTTGCCTTTCCCCGTGAGGTCCGCCGCATCCTTTACACAACAAATTCCATTGAGGCGCTCAACTCGAAGCTGCGCCGGGCGGTACGGGCCCGGGGGCATTTCCCCAATGACAAGGCCGCGCTGAAGCTCCTGTTTCTCGTCTTGAACCGCGCCGAGAAAGACTGGAAGATGCCGCCACGGGAGTGGACGGCCGCAAAGGCTCAGATGGCCGTCATCTTCGGAGAGCGCTTCGCGAAGGCGATGAACGCCTGATACTCAACACGCTCCGCCAAGCACGGAATTTCTGACACTCCCCGCCGCTGCCATCTTTGGGCTGGAAGCACTTTATGCTGGCCCATGCTTCGATCGGCGCGGCGTCCACCGAGAAATGCTCGTCCAAGAGCAGCCCTTTGACCCGCGGTCGATCACGTGTGCCTGCTACGCTAAGCGAATGTTTCAATCTCCCGAAATTTCCCAGAAATAAATTGCGCTACCACGAATTAAAGAGTGGCGCCCCATCAATGACGCTGCGAGAATTCGCTCCACAGACTTTGGTTTATATCTACACTCGATTCCATAGAACAACAAAGCCCTCACCTGCCACCAAGTCTTCTCCTGCTTTTTTTTGCGCAACAAAGGCCCCCAATGGCCTTATAGCATCGTGTAATTTTAACCTCGCGCCGCGCCCAAACGCCCACGGACGCAAAGGAATAAATATATTTCGAAATCAATCAATAGAATAAACTTGGCGTCCGCCATCTTTATGCGTGGGACGATCCTGATTGGCCACCTAAGATCTGGAAGAAGTTTCAGGGCCCCATAAGGAGAGGGAAGAGAGCATCATGGCTCCCACCGAAATCTTCGACAGGATCATTCTTCTGTTTGGCGTCACGCCCTACAATGTCCGCTACCACTTTCGTACGCTCAAGAAGGCCGTGGCTTTCGCGCTTCGCCGACGTGTTTTTCCAGTGTTCTCGGAACTGGCGATTGAAACCACGGCCTATTGCAACCGGCGCTGTTCGGCCTGCCCAGTCTCCGTAGCCCCGCGTCCAAAGGACGGGGCGATGGACGACGCCCTGCTGGATAAGATCGTCACCGAACTTGCGGACATCCGCTACAGCGGACGGATCGCCCTCCACTTCTTCAACGAACCGCTGGCCGATTCACGGATCGTCGAGAAAGTGCGGATGCTGGCCCGACGCGTGCCGAAAGCCTATGTGGAAATGAACTCCAACGGCGATTTCTGCACCCGCGACCTGATCCAGGACCTCTTCGAGGCGGGACTGTCCTATCTTGTGCTCACCGCTTACACCGACAACGCATACGCCCGTCTGAAGACGATCTACGATCAACTGTCCTGGCGCCAGCAGCGGCGCATCGCCTTGCGCCGCGCCCCCGTCTTCATCGGCAATCGCGCCGGCACCCTGGACCACCTCTCGGTGCCGGAGTCCCTGCATGCCGACTGTTTCCAGCCGATCTACAAGCTGGTCATCAACTATAAGGGCGAGGCACTGATCTGCACCAGCGACTATTCGTCGAAATCGGTCATGGGAAACGTTGCACACCAAAGCCTGCTGGAGATTTGGCGGGGCGAGGCCTTCGAGAAGGCGCGCACCATCCTGCGCCGGCGCGAACGGAACAGGATTCCGGCATGCGCCGGCTGCAACCAACTCTCGACCCCGCTGACCATTCGCTTCCTCCCGGCCTCCGAAGTCGCAGACTTCAACAAACGGGCCAAAGGGCACGCCCGCCAGGGCGCTTGCAATCCGCCATCGCAATAGGACGGGCCGCTGCGTCTGTGACTTCTCCCCTCCTTGAAAGGCTGACTGTTGCCCGCGTCTGCTCGCTTTGTGGATTTGGAGTAGGGTGCGCAATCGCCGGTGATCATCGGCCGTCCGCGCTGTCGATTCGAAAGCGGAGCGAGGGAGGCGGAGATGGCGGAGCGGAACGATCCAGCGGCCTGGGCGCAGCAGCAATACGGTGCGGTCGATCTCGGAGACCGCCGTCTGAATCGGCGGGCGGTGCTTGTCGGCGAGGCAATGGCACGGCGGGGCAACCATCTGACGGGCGTGCGCGACAATGCAGCTGCGAGCAAAGCGTTCTACCGGCTGATAAGCGAAGATAGCGTGACGTTCGCCGCGCTCACTGAGCCTCATCGCCTCATGGTCCGCCATGACGCGGCGGCGTGTGTCGGTCCCGTGCTGTTTGTTCAGGACCAGACGTATCTCGACTTCACGGGCCATCCGGCGATTGAGGGGCTTGGGCGCATCGCCTCCCCCAACCAGAAAGGCGTCGCCATGGGGCGCGGCTTCGTCGCCCAGACCTGTTTGGCCATGGAGGCCAGCAGCGGCCGTCTGCTCGGCCTGTCCAACCTCGAACTCACTGTGCGGCCCGAGGCGAGCAACCACGAGCGCAACGAGACGCGCACGCAGCGGATGAAGCGACGCAATGAGTCCGACGTCTGGTTTGAAACCCTAACCCACATCGGCACGCCGCCGGCGGGAGCCGTTTGGATCAGTGTCGGCGACCGCGACAGCGATTGCTTCCGGTACTTCCGCCAGGCCCGCGATGCCGGTTGGCACGTGCTTGCGCGTCTGTGCCACGACCGGCTGCTCGTAGAGCTCGACGATGCGAGCGGCACGGTCCGACATCTCTTGCCGCACCTGCGCGGCTTGGCTCCGGCAATGACGCTGGCGCTCGCGCCAACACCGCAGACGCCATGGCGACCGGCGCTCCCGCTGTCGGTCGCGTGGACGCGCGTCCGCCTGCTGGCGCCACACAACGGCCCGTGGCGCACGGCGACGCCTCTGGAGTGCTGGTTGGTCCGGGCGTGGGCGAGCGAGCCCGAGGTCGAATGGTTGCTGCTGTCGACGCTACCGGTGACGACGCCGGACGCGGCGAGAGACGTCGTCGCATGGTACGCCTGCCGCTGGCGCGTGGAGGAATTTCACAAGGCACTGAAGACCGGCTGCGGCTTCGAGAAGGCGCGCCTGCGACACGCCGACCGTCTAGAGGCGCTGCTCGGCTTCTGCGCGCTTATCGCGGTGCGCCTGCTGGCGTTGCGTGAAGACGCGCAGCGCGATCCCGACGCGCCAGCGACAACGGTGGCGTCGCCCTTAGCTGTCACGCTCGTCGCCGCGCGACGCCATCTTCCGCGTGACGGCATGACGGCCGGTGTCTTCTGGCGCGCCGTCGCTGGGCTCGGCGGTTTTCTCGGCCGTAAGTGTGACGGTCCGCCGGGTTGGCTCACGCTGTGGCGCGGATGGATGATCGTCTGCGAGTGGTGCTGGGCCGTCGAATGCGCAACCAATCTCCCATGAACCGGGCAATAGTCAGCCTTGAAAGGAGGGGAGAAGTCACCGGGCCTTGCTACGTTGGGCGGATACGGGGCACGGGGGCTCGGCTCCGAACGCGCAGGGAGCTTTGGGATACCCCGATGATGGCATGGTTGCTGACACCCTGCGGAATGACCGTCTGCCGAATGGTCACCGATTCGCCCTAGGCGGCTATGGGCTCATCGGCGTACCGCCCGCGAACGTCGAGCACAGCTGGAAGAATGCGGTGAAAGGCGTCGACCACCGTCGGATCGAAGTGCGTACCAGCGTTCTCCCGCACCAGCCGGAGGGCATCATCAATGGACCATGGCGTCTTGTAGGGACGGGTCGAGGTGAGCGCGTCGAAGACATCGCAGACGGCAACGATGCGGCCTTCGATCGGGATGGCCTCACCTCTGAGCCCGTTCGGATAGCCGGAGCCGTCCCACTTCTCATGATGAGTGAGCGCGATGATCCGCGCGGTCCGGAGTGGCTCTTCGTCGCCGTAGCCTAGGATGTCGGCCCCGATGCTCGCATGGGTTTTCATCACGGCGAACTCGTCGACCGTGAGCTTGCCGGGTTTTAGCAGGATGTCGTCGGGAATGCCGATCTTGCCGACATCGTGCAGCGGCGCGGCATGGAGGATGATCTCCGCCCGCTCGTCGCCCAGCCCAAGCGCCAGCGCGAGCAGGCGGCTGATCTGTCCGACACGGGCAACGTGCATGCCGGTCTCGTTGTCGCGGTACTCGCCCGCGCGGCCCAGGCAGCGGATCACGCTCAGGCGGCTCTCGACCAGGCCGCGGGCGCGCTCCCGCATGGTGTGCAGGGCCGCCGCGGTGTCCTTGTGCGCCGTGATGTCGTTCTCGATGGACAGGTAACGGACCACGGAGTCGTCCGGTCCGCGCACCGGCGAAATGGTCGCGGCCACCCAGTACAGCGAGCCGTCCTTGCGCCGGTTGCGCAGCTCGCCGTCCCATTCGCGGCCCGCCCTCAGCGTCGCCCATAGGGCTCGGTACACCTCTCGCGCCGTGTCGCCCGACCCGAGAATGCGGGTGTGGCGACCGATCAACTCCTCGCGGCTGTAGCCGGTGACCTCAAAGACACGACGGTTGGCGTACTCGATGATGCCCTCGGTCGAGGCAATCAGAACCATGTTTTTGCTCTGCTCGACCGCTTGGGACAAGCGAAGCAGGTGCTCCTCGGCGGCACGGGCTTTGGCGGCGTGGCGCTCCGCCTGACTATTCGCTGCGGCGAGTTCGGCCGCGGCGTCGGACAAGTTCTGCATCTGACGCCGGACCAGGCGCGCGGAAGGCCGCGACACGAGCACGAACATGAGGCCAGCGGCGGCCGCGATGGTGGCGAGCAAGGAGATGCCAACAACGCGGGCGGTTCGGGCTCGCTCGCCATAGACCGCCGCCAGCGTCGATGTGGCGCCGTGCAGATGCTTCAGAACAGCATCCGCAGTGGCGGGGGGGAGCGCCGTGGCCAAGGCTGCGGATGCGCGGAGATCGCCGACGAATTCCCGAACCAAGCCACCTGGGCTGCACCAACCCACCGCGTACAAGGCTCTGACCTCTTCGGGGAGG
>JAEWBL010000135.1 GCA_023391175.1 Pseudomonadota bacterium | reverse complement strand
CTGCGTGTTCGGCGCCCATCTCTCCGGCATGCCGCTCAACGGCGACCTCAAGGCCATGGGCGGACGCTTCGTGCGCGCCGCCAAGACGGTGCCGTCCTATCGCATGAAGCTCCTTCCCGGCGCCGTGCCGCGCCCCGGCGTGGTGCGGGTCAATGCGGACGGCGCGGCGGTGGAGGGCGAGGTGTGGTCTCTGCCGTTCGAGGGCGTGGGCCGCCTCCTCGCCACCATCCCGTCGCCGCTGGGCCTCGGGCAGGTGGAACTGGACGACGGCACCCGCGTCACCGGCTTCCTCGCCGAGGCGGCAGCGCTCGACGGGGCACGCGACATCACCGCGTTCGGCAGCTTCCGGGCGTTCACCAAAGCAGCCGACTGAGCGACCCGGCTGACTGAAGGGAACCGCACAAAAGCGTGCGGAGGGGCCTCGACGGGCTGGACAAGGCTGAGCGATACACTGTATCAACTAGCCATCGAAACCAGTCCGCCGGGTCCCATGTCCCTGTCTCTCTCCCCCTCCGCAGCGACGCCGCCGGCCAGCGGCCGGCAGGACCGCGCCGCGCCCCTCGGCGCTGCCGGGGCCGCGGGGGAACACGAGCATGGCGACCACGGGCACGGGCATCATGCCCATGCCGCCGCTCCGGTAGGCCGTCGCCCGCCCGTGCGCATCGGGGCATCGGTGATGCGCATGTCCCTCGGCGGGCGTCTCGCACTCGTGTCCGTGCTGCTCCTCATCTTGTGGGGCGCGGTGGCCCTGGTGACGGGAGGCGGCGCATGACCGTGCAGATTTCCTTCCGCAACCTGACCCTCGGCTATGAGCGCCACCCGGCCGTCCACCACCTGTCCGGCGACGTGGAGAAGGGCGCGCTGCTCGCCATCTGCGGCGCCAACGGCGCTGGCAAGTCCACCCTCCTCAAGGGCATCGGCGGCGCGCTGAAGCCGCTCGGCGGCACCATCGACCGCCATGGCCTCGACCCGCGCGAGATCGCCTACCTGCCGCAGGGCGCCGAGATCGACCGCAGCTTTCCCATCCATGTCTACGACATGGTGTCCATGGGTCTGTGGCGGCGCGCCGGCCTGTTCGGCGGCATCGGCCGCGCAGACCGCGCGAAGATCGAGCACGCCATCGCCGCCGTCGGCCTCGAGGGGTTCGAGAACCGTCCCATCGGCACCCTCTCCGGCGGGCAGATGCAGCGCACCCTGTTCGCCCGCCTGCTGCTGCAGGACGCCCGCGTGATCCTGCTCGACGAGCCGTTCACCGCCCTCGACGCCAAGACGGTGTCGGACCTCGTGGACCTCGTTCGCCGCTGGCATGGCGAGAAGCGCACCGTGATCGCGGTGCTGCACGATTTCGACCTGGTGCGCGCGACCTTCCCGCAGACGCTTCTCCTCGCCCGCACACCGGTCGCCTGGGGGCCAACGGCGGAAGCGCTCGGCCCCGAAAACCTGCTCAAGGCCCGCCGCATGGGCGAAGCGTGGCGGGACGACGCCATCCCCTGCCCCGACGCAGCCTGACCAAACATTCACCGACCGGCCCCGCGCCGGTCTGATCCTGACCACGCATTCACGACCGGCTGACGCCGGTCTTCTGGACGCACCATCGCTGCTCTTGCGCTTGGCCGGGGACCACGGGCCCCGGCCAAGGCCGGTCCGGTTCCTCCAACCCACCGGATCGGCTCCCCGGCCAAGCGCAAGGGCAGGACGATGACAGATCCGGCCGGCCGCCCGCGCGCGGCACCGGCGCCCGGGATTGATCGATGAACATCTACGACACCCTCATTTCTCCCTTCGTGGAGTTCGAGTTCATGCGTCGCGCCCTCGCCGGGGTGTTCGCGTTGTCGCTCGGCGCGGGACCGGTGGGCGCCTTCCTGATGCTGCGGCGCATGTCGCTGACGGGCGACGCCATGGCCCACGCCATCCTGCCCGGCGCGGCCATCGGCTTCCTGTTCGCCGGGCTCAACCTCTACGCCATGACGGCCGGCGGCCTCGCGGCTGGCCTTCTGGTGGCGGTGGGCGCGGGTGTGGTGGCGCGGGCGACGGGCATGAAGGAGGACGCCTCGCTCGCGGCCTTCTACCTGATATCGCTGGCGCTGGGCGTGCTCATCGTCTCGCTGCGCGGCTCCAACGTGGACCTGCTGCATGTCCTGTTCGGCACGGTGCTGGGCATCGACGATGCGACGCTGATGCTGATCGCCGGCATAACCACCGTCACCCTCCTCACCCTCGCCGTGGTGTGGCGGCCGCTGGTGCTGGAATGCGTAGACCCGACCTTCCTAGCCTCGGTGAGCAGAAGCGGCGGCGTCAGCCACATCGCCTTCCTGTCGCTGGTGGTGCTGAACCTCGTGGGCGGCTTCCATGCGCTGGGCACGCTGCTCGCGGTGGGGCTGATGATGCTGCCGGCGGCCACCGCCCGCTTCTTCGTGCGGGACCTCACCGCCCTCGTCACCACCTCGACGCTGATCGCCTTCGCGTCCGGCGTGGCCGGGCTGCTCGTGTCCTACCACCTCGGCACGCCGTCCGGCCCGTCCATCATCCTGGTCGCCGGGCTGGCCTATGCGCTCGCCGTCATCTTCGGGCCGATCGGCGGGCTTGCCGGCCGCTTCGTCCCGCGCCGTCACCTCGAAGCCTGAAGAGGACTTTCATGATCTCCCGACGTCTCCTCCTCGCCGCCGGCGTTGCCGGCTCCCTGGCCGCCGGCCTCACCCTGCCGCTGGCCGGCCCGGCCCTCGCCCAGGCACCCGCCCAGAAGATGCCCGTGGTGGCGTCCTTCTCCATCCTCGGTGATTTCGTGAAAGAGGTGGGCGGCGACCGCGTGGCCGTGACCACCATCGTCGGCACCAACGGCGATGCCCACGTCTACCAGCCCACCCCGGCCGACGCGAAGGCGGTGGCCGCGGCCAAGGTGGTGTTCGTCAATGGCCTCGGCTTCGAGGGCTGGATGGATCGCCTCATCAAGGCCTCCGGCACCAAGGCGACCATCGTCGTCGCCACCAAGGGCATCACGCCGCGCACCCGCAGCGCCACCGAGCCGCAGGACGACGACGAGAAGGACGCCGGCCACGGCAAGAAGGGCAAGGAGGCCCATGCCGGTCATGACCACGGCCCCACCGATCCTCACGCCTGGCAGTCCATCGCCAACGCCAAGATCTACGTGGCCAACGTGCGCGACGGCCTGATCGCCGCCGATCCGGACGGCCGCGACGTGTACACCGCCAACGCCGCCGCCTACACCGCGAAGCTGGATGCGCTGGAGGCCGAGGTGAAGTCCGCCATGGCCCGCATCCCGGCCGAGCAGCGCCGCATCATCACCTCCCACGACGCCTTCGGCTATTTCGGGGAGGCCTACGGCCTCGTGCTGATCGCCCCCGAGGGCGTCTCCACCGAGAGCGAGGCCTCGGCCAAGGACGTGGGCCGCATCATCCGCCAGATCAAGGCGCAGAAAATCCCGGCCGTGTTCGTCGAGAACGTCACCGACCCGCGCCTCATCCAGCGCATCGCCAAGGAAAGCGGCGCCAAGGTGGGCGGAACGCTCTATTCCGACGCCCTGTCCGATGACAAAGGCCCCGCGAGCACCTACATCGACATGATGCACTCCAACGTGCGCGAACTCTCGTCCGCTCTGTCGAGCTGAGAGGCGCCCGTTTCCCTCCGGCGGCCGC
>JAEWBL010000131.1 GCA_023391175.1 Pseudomonadota bacterium | reverse complement strand
GCGCGCGGGCGTTCAGATCGCAGAGCCGCGCCTCCCATCGGGCCGGCAACAGCGCGGCGACGGTGATGAGGCCGAGCGGCGGCGCCATGCAGCGGGCCCCCTTGAGCCGCGCAAGGTCAAGATTGCGCCAGAAGCTCTCCTGGGCGAACCGCGGATAAAGAAGCAGAACCCTGACGTCCGACATCGCCGCTCCACATGAGTACACGGCGGACCATAGGGCGGTTGCGCCCCCCTGTCATCGCAACGCGCGGGAAACCCGACGATCAAGTCGCGGGACGTCCTGTACCGCTATCTGGGAGGATATTGAAATGGCGGGAGTGACGGGGCTCGAACCCGCGACCTCCGGCGTGACAGGCCGGCGCTCTAACCAACTGAGCTACACCCCCGGACCGGCGGAAGGTCTTGCCGACCGCCGAGGAGAGCGGCGTGGTACGGCACCCCTCCGCCCAAGTCAAGCAAGCCGCGCATTTTTTGCCAGGAAGTTGTCCACAGCCCAGACAAAACCAAATGATTTCAGAGGTTTGCCGCGCAGCTCGCGTGTCGCGCCATTGGCGTAAAATGGGAGGTTTCGTCGGGCACTGCGCGACACCAGCGGCGCAAGAGAGCCATGGGCGGAATCGCGGATGCCGAAGCGGGGAACGCAGGAACCGGACATGGTGGGCGGTGACGGGCTCGAACCGCCGACCCTCTCGGTGTAAACGAGATGCTCTACCAACTGAGCTAACCGCCCGGTCGTCGCAGGACCTTTCGGCGCTATAGTCCGCCCGGGCCGCAGCGGCAAGAGCGAGCGCGCGTCAACGCCGATGGAACGGCGAGCGCGCACAGGCGAACTCCGTGCTGGTCCATCCCGCCAGATCGAAAAATATCAGGAAATTGTGGTGGGCGCCGGGACCATCGGCTGGCGTTCGCGCGGGAACGTCATCGCCTCGGGCATTGTGCTCCGGGCATCGCGCTTGAGGCGTCGTGCAACGCGGCGCTGGGGGCTTGGTCGGATCGGGGACGCTCCGCCCGGTACGGCCGGGCCGGGAGCGTCCGGATAGCCCCCCGGAAAGCATTCCGGAGAGGCACATGACACGGCAACAGCGGCCGGCGCAGCGTGCGCCCGGGCCGCAGGGCCGGATCAGTCGTTGACGGCTTCCTTGAGGCCCTTGCCGGGGGTGAACTTCGGCGCCTTGGAAGCCTTGATCTTCACCGGCTTGCCGGTGCGCGGGTTGCGGCCTTCACGGGCAGCGCGCGTCACCACGGAGAAGCTGCCGAAACCGATCAGCTTGACTTCCTCGCCATCCTTGAGCGCCTTGGCGATGATGTCGAAGGTCGCGTCCACAGCCGCAGCCGCAGCGGTCTTCGTCAGCTTCGCCTCTTCGGCCACGGCGGCGATCAGTTCGTTCTTGGTGGTCATCTGACCTTTCCTTCCGTTGTCAGAACGCGAATCGTGCAGGGCGTGCCCTGACGAACGGCGCGAGCATCACGGAAAATAAGGCTTTTGCAAGCGCGATTGGCGCCAAACCCGCACCAATGCACGATTTTGCGCCTTGCGCCTGCGAAGGGGAGCGGCGCGGAGGATGCGCAGCGCAGCGGCACAGGCGGCGTTAAGTGCTTGAAAAGACTGAGGGCGTGCCTTGCACACCCCGGTAGCCCGGAGATGGCGGCGACACGCCCTCGAAGAAATGTTCAGAAACTGTTGATACAGGCCGGGTTGCGGACAATCCGGCCTGTTTTTCGCGTCAGTGGGCGACCACGCCCGCGTTGTCCTCGTCGGCGACCGGCGGGTTGTTCACCGGGCGCTCCTCCCAGGTGATGGGCTCGGGCGGGCGAACCAGCGCGTTGGCCAGCACCTCGTCCATGCGCGACACCGGCACGATCTCCAGCGCGTTCTTCACGTTGGCCGGGATGTCCGCCAGATCCTTGGCGTTCTCCTCGGGGATCAGCACCTTCTTGATGCCGCCGCGGAGCGCTGCAAGGAGCTTTTCCTTGAGGCCGCCGATGGGCAGCACCCGGCCGCGCAGGGTGATCTCGCCGGTCATCGCCACGTCGCGACGGACGGGGATGCCGGTGATGACCGACACGATGGCCGTGGCCATGGCGACGCCGGCGGACGGGCCGTCCTTCGGGGTGGCCCCCTCGGGAACGTGGACGTGGATGTCGCGCCGCTCGAACAGGGGCGGCTCGATGCCGAAGTCCACCGCCCGCGAGCGGACGTAGGACGCCGCCGCGGAGATGCTCTCCTTCATCACGTCACGCAGGTTGCCCGTGACCGTCATCTTGCCCTTGCCGGGCATCATGAGGCCTTCGATGGTCAGCAACTCGCCGCCCACCTCGGTCCAGGCAAGGCCGGTGACGACGCCCACCTGGTCCTCGGTCTCCACCTCGCCGTACCGGAAGCGCGGGGCACCGAGGAAGTCCTCGAGATTCTTGCCCGTGACCTTCACCGACTTCTTCTTGGAGAGCATGAGCTCCTTCACCGCCTTGCGGGCGAGGGTGGAGATCTCACGCTCGAGGTTGCGCACGCCCGCTTCCCGCGTGTAGCGGCGAATGAGGGTGAGCAGGGCCTCGTTGTCGATGGTCCACTCCTTCTCGGTCATGCCGTGCTTCTGGAGCGAGTTGGGGATCAGGTGCTTGCGCGCGATCTCCACCTTCTCGTCTTCCGTGTAGCCGGCGATGCGGATCACCTCCATGCGGTCCAGAAGGGCCGGCGGGATGTTCAGCGTGTTCGCCGTGGTCACGAACATGACGTTCGAGAGGTCGTAGTCCACCTCCAGATAGTGGTCGTTGAAGGTGTGGTTCTGCTCGGGGTCCAGCACCTCGAGCAGGGCCGAAGACGGATCGCCGCGGAAATCGGCGCCCATCTTGTCGATCTCGTCCAGGAGGAAGAGCGGGTTCGACTTCTTCGCCTTGCGCATGGACTGGATGACCTTGCCCGGCATGGAGCCGATGTAGGTCCGCCGGTGGCCACGGATCTCCGCCTCGTCACGCACGCCGCCGAGGGCGACGCGCACAAACTCACGGCCCGTCGCCTTGGCGATGGACTTGCCGAGCGAGGTCTTGCCGACGCCGGGAGGACCGACGAGGCACAGGATGGGCCCGGTGAGCTTGTTGGCGCGGCTCTGCACGGCCAGGTACTCGACGATGCGCTCCTTGACCTTGTCGAGGCCGTAGTGATCGCTGTCGAGGATCTCCTGCGCGTAGTTCAGGTCCTTCTTGACCTTGCTCTTCACGCCCCACGGGATGGAGAGCAGCCAGTCCAGATAGTTGCGCACCACGGTGGCTTCGGCCGACATGGGCGACATCTGGCGGAGCTTCTTCAGCTCGTGCGTCGCCTTTTCGCGGGCTTCCTTGGTGAGCTTGGTCCGCTTGATGCGGTCCTCCAGCTCCTGCAGGTCGTCCTTGCCGTCCTCGTCGCCCAGCTCCTTCTGGATCGCCTTCATCTGCTCGTTCAGGTAGTACTCGCGCTGGGTCTTCTCCATCTGCCGCTTCACGCGGGTCCGGATGCGCTTTTCCACCTGGAGCACGGAGATCTCGCTCTCCATCAGGCCGAGCACCTTCTCCAGGCGGTCGGACACCTTCAGGGTCTCCAGCACGCCCTGCTTCTCGGGAATCTTCACCGCGAGATGCGAGGCGACGGTATCGGCGAGCTTGGAGTGGTCGTCGATCTGGCTGACGACGCCGACCACCTCGGGCGACACCTTCTTGTTCAGCTTCACATAATTCTCGAACTCGGTGACCACCGAGCGCGCGAGCGCCTCGGCCTCCACCTGATCGCCGGTCTCGTCGTCGAGGGTG
>JAEWBL010000129.1 GCA_023391175.1 Pseudomonadota bacterium | reverse complement strand
CGACGATGTCGCCCTGCACGCCTTCCTCGATGGGCTGGCGCTCGATGCCGCGGAAGGCGAGGATCTTGGAGACGCGGCCCTGCTCCACCAGCGAGCCATCCTGCGCCAGCACCTTGACGGACTGGTTCGGCTTGATGGAGCCGGAGGTGATGCGCCCGGTGAGCATGCGGCCGAGGAAGGGGTTGGCCTCCAGCAGCGTGCCGATCATGCGGAACGGGCCGTCGTCGACGGTCGGCTCAGGCACGTGGCGCAGCACGAGATCGAACAAAGGCGCCATGCCCTGGTCCATGGGGCCTTCCGGGCTATCGGCCATCCAGCCGCTGCGGCCGGAACCGTAGAGGATCGGGAAATCGAGCTGCTCATCGGTGGCGTCGAGCGCCGCGAACAGGTCGAACACCTCGTTGATGACCTCGGTCGGACGCGCGTCGGAGCGGTCCACCTTGTTGATGGCCACGATGGGCTTGAGGCCGATCTTCAGCGCCTTGCCGACCACGAACTTGGTCTGCGGCATGGGGCCTTCCGCGGCGTCCACGAGCACGATGGCACCGTCCACCATGTTCAGGATGCGCTCCACCTCGCCGCCGAAGTCGGCGTGGCCGGGGGTGTCGACGATGTTGATGCGCGTGTCCTTCCAGACCACCGAGGTGGCCTTGGCGAGGATGGTGATGCCGCGCTCCTTCTCGAGATCGTTCGAATCCATCACGCGCTCGGCGACCCGCTGGTTCTCGCGGTAGGACCCCGACTGCTTCAGCAGCTCGTCCACCAGCGTGGTCTTGCCGTGGTCGACGTGGGCGATGATGGCGATGTTCCGCAGCTTCATGGAAGGTCCAGCACGAAAACGCGGGTCCGAATGACTCGGGCCCGCCGGGAAAGGGATATTTTGCGGCGCAAAATACACAGAAACCGATCAAGATCAATGCGACCGCGCCGCGACCCCGTCACCGCGACCGCACCGGGCGAGGCCGAGACCTGTGGCGACCTCCCCTTGCCGCCGCGTTCGCGCCGGTTCATCAGGCAAGCCGTGGCGGCGCGGACGCGCGGAACAGGAAGAGACAGGGGCATGTGGATGGACGGGGCGTTCGCTGCGGGTCTTCTGGTCAGCATCATCACCATCGCGATCCAGGCCTTGGGCACGGTCATCGTCATCAAGATGGTGCGCTTCGCCTCGCACCACCTCACCGGACGGCGCAAGATCGAGACCCTCGTCATCGTCATGGCGGCCTCGGGCACGATCCTCACCGTCATCCACCTGCTGGAAGTGATGGTGTGGGCGCAGCTCTATGCGCTCACGGGCGCCACCGAGCCGGACAACATCTACTATTTCGCCTTCGTCAATTTTACGACGCTGGGCTACGGCGACCTCATCCCGGCCCGCCCGTGGCGCATCCTCGGACCGATGACGGCGGCCAACGGCATGCTGCTGTTCGGCTGGTCCACGGCGGTGCTGTTCGCCGTGCTGTCGCGGGCCATCGCCCAGTTGCGCATCCGGTAGGCCCGGTGCCGTCCCGCGTTTGAGGTAAGGTCGTCCCGCCCGGCCTGCGCTATAGTGGATTATCGCGAGGGGCGCGCACGAACCATGGCACCAGGAGCATCGCAGCAGACGGTACCGGATCCGGCCGGTTCGGACGGAACCGCACAGCACGCCCTCGCGGCCGCGCAGGTGATGGCCCGCCATCCCTATTTCGCCGCCTTTCCGCTAGAGGAGCTGGCCGACCTGATCGCCCGCGGCGAACGGATGGAGGTCGCGCCTGGCACGCGCCTGCTCTGCCGGGGGGATGTCGGCACCTTCGCCCTCCTGGTGTTCGAGGGCACGGCGGTCGTCACCATCGACACGCCCTATGAGCACGTCCAGCTGGCGCAATTGCAGGCACCGGCGGTGATCGGCGAGATCGCCGCCTTCACCGGCGTCGCCCGCACTGCCCATGTGGATGCCCTTACCCCGCTCCGCGCCGTCCGGCTATCGGCGGAGGTATTGGAGGCGGCGGGACGGCTGCGGCCGGATCTCCTGTCAGCGGTGATGCGCCAGTTCGGTCGCCGTTTCGAGACCTTCAATCAGGTCTTCGGCTTCTACGCCAACGCCCTCAATGCGCTGGAGCGGCGCGAGTTCGACCTTGCCCTGCTCGATGACCTGCGCAATCCACTGCCTGAGATGGTGGATTTCTCCCACTCCTTCCGCCGTCTCGCCGAGGCGATCATGAGCCGTGCGGCGGAGCGGCGGGAGATGGCCAACGCCGCCGCCATCCAGCGCGCCATGCTGCCCCCGCCTTTGCCGCCGGAGGTGCTGAGCGGCAGAGCGGATATCTTCGCCGCCATGCGTCCGGCGAAGGACGTGGGCGGCGATTTCTACGATTACTTCCTTATCGACGGCCGCCGGCTGGTGGTGACGCTGGGCGATGTCGCTGGCAAGGGCACCCCCGCCGCCTTGTTCATGAGCGCCACCCAGACCGCGCTGCGGATGGTGCTCCGGAGCGAGCCCGACCTTGCCATCGCGGTGGCGCGGGTGAACAACCTGCTCTGCGCCACCAATGGCGAGGACATGTTCGTCACCCTGTTCTGCGGCGTCATCGATCTCGACACGGGTGTCCTCACCTACTGCAATTGCGGCCATACGGACTGCATGATCCTGCGCGCCGACGGCGGCGTGGAGCGCCCTGCGGCCACCGGGCCGGCGCTCGCGATGATGGAAGGCGCCCGCACCCGCGCCGCGACCGTGACGCTTGCGCCCGGCGACCGGCTGTTCCTGTTTTCGGACGGCCTCACCGACGCGTTCAACCCGGCGGAAGAAGCGTTCGGAGAGGCGCGGCTCGAAGCCGTCGCGACAGCCGCCCTCGCAGCCGCGCCCGACCTTCCCGCCGCGGCCTTCCTTTCCGGCATATTCGACACGGCAATCCGCTGGGCCGACACCGCGCCGCAGTTCGACGACATGACCGCGCTGGCAGTCACGCTCGGCCCGCGCTGATTGGGGGAACCTCCCGCCGCCCGGCGGGTTGCCCAAAGGGGGCGACCGAGCGGAGGACGGCCATGGCCGATGAGCACGAGACGCACCCGACGGCCCCGGACGGTCTGCAGGCGCGAACGCCGCTGGAGCTGGACATCGCCGCGGCGGCCCACCGCAAGATCCTCGTGCTGGCGCTGCAGTTGATGGCGCGGGACGCGACGCTCCGCCCGGCGCTGGTGGAGGCGGTCAGCCAGAAGCTGACCTTTCACGACGCCCACGAGGATGCGGGCCTAGAGGCCGATGCCGCCTTTGCCTTCGAGCGACGGGTGGACGAGGAGTTCCGCCGCATCCTTTCCGACGTGCAGGCGGTACTCGGCGAGGAAATGCGCTCGCCCGTGGCCTGACCGCAAGGTCACGGCACGCCGATTGCTTCGGGTAGGGAATGACCTTGCTGCCCCGCAAAGTGTCGCGTGATCCGCGCCAAACGCACCCGGCCGTGGCGGGGTTTCCCCCCATCCTTGTCCGCATCCGGACGCATTGCGCGGAAACCCGCTCATGAGCCAGTTCTCCTTCGCCCACGCTGGCAATGCCGACTGGAAGGCCGCCCTCGGCTCCTGCTGGAGCCAGCTGCAGGCCCAGCTGACGGACAAGCCGGCAGCGACGCTCGGCTGGTGTTATCTCTCCGACCGCTACACCGGTGCCGCCGGCAACATCATGGAGGCCCTGAAGGCGGGCCTGCCGGCGGTAAGCTGGGTCGGCACCATCGGCGTCGGGGTGGCGGCGGATGACGTGGAATATTTCGACGCGCCGGGCATCGCGATCATGCTCGCCGACATACCGCCGGACAGCTTCCG
>JAEWBL010000104.1 GCA_023391175.1 Pseudomonadota bacterium | reverse complement strand
TCGGCCGCCTCGCCGAGAGCGGCGACACCGGCACAAGCCCGCTGGTGTCGCGCCTGCTCGGCCTGCTCGGGGCCTGGGGCGCCATGCCGCGCGATCTCGCCCGGGCAACGCCGGCCCGCTATGCGGTGGCCGTGCTCACCCGGCGCGACCTGCCCGGCGCCCTGCCGCAACTGGTGCAGGCGGCGCGCGCAGCCGCCTCCGTGATCCGCGACCGCTTCTCGCCCGATGCGTGGCGCGCGCTGGTGGACCTTGAAACCTGCGTGTCCCAGCCGGTGCCCACCGCCCCGTCCGAGGCCGATGCGGCAGAACGGGCGGACGCAGCGCTGCGCATCATCGCCGCCTTCTCGGGCCTCGCCTCGGAGAACATGAACCGGCTCACCGGCTGGCGCTTCCTGGAGATCGGCCGGCGCACGGAGCGCGCCATCGGCACGCTGCGCTTCGCCCGCACCTTCGGCGAGCTGGGCGCGCCGCAGGGCTCGCTCGATGCGTTGCTGCAGGTGGCGGACAGCCTCATCACCTACCGCACGCGCTACGTGATGATGGAAGCGCGCGGGCCGGTGCTCGACCTCGTGCTGCTCGATCCGGACAATCCGCGCTCGGTGGCCTTCCAGGTGCATCGCATGGCGAGCCACCTGAAGGTGCTGCCCGGCCGCGACCAGGATGCGCCGCCGCCGCTGTGGGAGCGCATCGTCGCCCGCATGCAGGCCGAGCTTGCCGCCAGCACGGCGGAGAGCTTCGAGCCGCAATGGTTCGACGCCATGGAGAAGATGCTGATGCAGCTCTCCGACGAGGTGTCGTCGCACTATTTCCTGCAGGGACATTCTCCGGAGATGACACTCACCTTCGGCATGTAGAGCGAAAGCAACGAGTACAGCCCGCGCGGCGCCTGAGCGAAAGCAACGTCAAATGCTCTACGATATTCGCCAGACCACCACCTACAGCTACCAGGTGCCGGTGCGCGTGGTGCGGCAGGTGCTGCGCATGACGCCGGTGGATCGCTTCGGCCACCAGCACGTCATTGCCCACATCCTCGATGTGGACCCCGAGCCGGCGGAACTGGAGCAGGGCACCGATTTCTTCGGCAACGGGCTGACCTGGCTCACCATCGACCAGCCCCACGGGCATCTGGCCATCACCACCCGCAGCCGGGTGGACGTGAGCGCCACGCCCCTGCCGGACCCGGCGACGACCCCGCTGGTGGACGAGGTGCGCGCCGCCGCGCTGGAGGAGGCGGACCTCGGGCCGGACGCGGCCGTGCATGGCCTGTTCCCGAGCCGGGCGGTGCCCATCGATGCCGAAATCACCGACTGGACGGCGACCAGCTTCCGCGGCGACCGCCCGGTGCTGGAGGCGGCGCTGGAGCTGATGCACCGGGTGCATGACGAATTCACCTACGAGCCGGGCGCCACCATCGTCACCACCTCGCCCCGCGAGGCGTTCACGGCGAAGGCGGGCGTGTGCCAGGACTTCGCGCAGGTGATGATCGCCGGCCTGCGCGGCCTCGGCCTGCCGGCGCGCTACGTCTCCGGCTATCTGCGCACCATCCCGCCCGAGGGCCAGCCGCGGCTGGAGGGGGCGGACGCCACCCATGCCTGGGCGGAGGTGTGGTGCGGCCCGGCCTTCGGCTGGATCGGGCTCGATCCGACCAACGCCATTCCTGCGGGGGACGACCACATCATCCTCGCCGTCGGCCGCGACTATGCGGACGTTTCGCCGGTGGACGGGGTGATCGTTTCCTCCGGCGACCACATCCTCGCCGTGGGCGTGGACGTGGTGCCGGTGCAGGGGCGCTAGGGCGCGGCGTCTTAGCGGCCTTTGCCCATCACGAGGTCCGGGAAGCCGGTGGCGATCTGCGGGAACAGGCAGAGCAGGATCACCGCCAGCAGCATCAGGAGCACGAAGGGTACCGTGCCCCAGATGACGTCCTTCAGGGGGATGTCGGGCGCGATGTTCTTGATGACGAAGATGTTGAGCCCCACCGGTGGGTGGATGAGCCCCATCTCCATCACGATGGTCATCACCACACCGAACCAGATCAGGTCGAAGCCGGCCGCCTTCAGCGGCGGCAGGATGATCGGCGCGGTCATGAGGATGATGGACACCGGCGGCAGGAAGAAGCCCAGCACCACCACCAGCACCAGGATGGTGGCGAGCAGCAGCCATTTGGACAGGTTGAGCGCCACGATCGCCTGCGCCGCCGCCTGGCTGATGTGCAGGTAGCTCATGACATAGGAATAGAGGAGGGACATGCCGATGATCATCATCAGCATGGTGGATTCGCGGATGGTCGATGTGAGGATGGGCGAGAGGTCCTTCGGGGTCCACACGCCGTAGATCAGAGCGATGAGCGCCAGCGCCAGCACGCCGCCGAGGCCCGCCGTCTCGGAGGGTGTCGCATAGCCGCCGTAGAGCGCGACCATCACGCCGGTGAGCAGCACCACGAAGGGCAGCACCCGGGGCAGCGCTGCGAAACGGTCGCGCAGGGTGAGGTTTTCCTCGTGGAGCAAAGCGGAGCGCGCGCCGGTCTCCGCATAGGCCGCCTTGGCCGCCGCATATTCCTGCCGGAAGCGCACCATGGCGTAGCCGGCGAACAGCAGCACCAGCAGCAGCCCCGGCCCGAGGCCGGCGAGGAAGAGGCGGCCCAGCGACTGCTCCGCCGCCACCGCATAGAGGATCATGGTGATGGAGGGCGGCAGGAGGATGCCGAGGGTGCCGCCGGCGGCGATCAGCCCGGCCGCGAAGGCGCCCGAATAGCCGCGCTTGCGCATCTCGGGAATGCCGGCCGAGCCGATGGCCGAGCAGGTGGCGGGCGAGGAGCCGGCCATGGCGGCGAACAGGGCGCAGGCGAACACATTGGCGATGCCGAGCCCGCCGGGGATCTTGTGCATCCAGGCATGGAGCGCCGAATAGAGATCCTGCCCCGCCCGCGACTTGCCGATGGCCGCCCCCTTCAGGATGAAGAGCGGGATCGACAGGAGGGTGATGGAGGCCATCTCCTCATAGACGTTCTGCGTCACCGTATCGAGGGAGGCGGCCGGCATGAAGCCGATCATGAACAGCACCGCCACCGCCCCCAGCGCGAACGCGATGGGCATGCCGAGGAACATGGTGCCGAGGGTGGCCCCGCCATAAAGGAGGCCGACGAGGGCCGTGCTCATCGTTCCACCCTTTCCAGAAGTCCGGCGAGAACCTGAATGAGGATCTGCAGCGAGAGGAGGCCCATGCCGGCGGTCATCACGCCGTAGGGGATGGAGAGGGGTGGGGCCCAGGTGGAGGAGGTCACCTGTCCGTCCACCCACGCCTCATGCCAAAGGGTGAAGGACTTCCAGGTGAAGAAGGCGCAGAAGGCGAAGCTCAACACGTCCACCACGAACTGCCGCACCCGGTTGGCGGCGGGCGGCAGCATGTGGGCCAGGGCATCGATGGCCACATGGCCGCGCTGGCTCTGCACGAAGGCGGCGGTCATGAAGGTGACGCCCACCAGCAGGAACACCGAGGCCTCGTCCTGCCAGTAGGTCGGCGCGCGGAAGAAGAAGCGCGACACCACGCTGTAGGAGAGGATGAGGCTCGCCGCCACGAGGGCGACCGAGCCGAGGGCGAGGATGAGACGGTTGGCCCGCCGCAGCAGCCCGTGCGCCGCCATCAGAAGCGGAGGGGCGTGCGCCGCCTCCGCCCGCGCGTCCGCGCCGTGGCCGAGATCGAGCCCGTGGCTCATGCCGGCACCTCCTGCGCGAGCTTCATGAGGTTGGCGCAGCCGGCGGACTTGGAGGAATAGTCCTTCCACGCGGTGTCGCGGGCGATGGCGCGCCACTTCTCCACGGTGGCGGCATCGAGATCGTGGATCTTGGCACCCGCCTTGGCGAACACTTCGGCGACCTTCGTGTCGTCGGCCATGGCGCCGGCCTTGCCGAAGGCCTCCATCTCCAGCCCCACGGCGGTGAGCACGTCCTGCTGCGCCTTGGGCAGCTTGTCGAACACCGCCTTGGAGATCAGCAGCGGCTCCAGCATGAACCAGTAGGACTTGCCGCGGCCGGTGGTGAGCTGCTTGGCCAGCTCTTCCAGCCGGAAGGAGATGAGCGAGGTGGACGAGGTGATGCCCGCGTCACAGGCACCCGTCTGCATAGCGACATAAAGCTCGTTCGACGGCAGCGACAGCACGGCGGCGCCGGCGGCTTGCAGCACCATGTCCATCTCGCGCGAGCCGCCGCGGATCTTCATGCCCTTGGCATCCTCGGGCGCGATGAGCGGCTTCTCGCGGCTGGCGACCCCGCCCGCCTGCCAGACCCAGGTGAGGATCTTGACGCCCTTGCCTTCGAGATACTCCGAGAAGGCCTGCCCCACCGGCTTGGTGCGCCAGGCGAGGCCCTGATCGTAGGAGGAGACGAGGCCCGGCATGAGGCCGATGTTGCACTCCGGCGCCTCGCCGCCCGCGTAGGAGATGGGATAGAGCGAAAGGTCGAGCGCGCCCTTGCGCAGGGCCGAAAACTGCGCGTTCGTCTTCATCAGCGACGAGCCGGGATAGATCTCGAAGGCGACTTCGCCGTTGGTGCGTTTCGTCACCTCATCGGCGAAGCGGCGCACGAGGCGGTCGCGGAAGTCGCCCTCGTCGCCGGAAGAAGAGGGGAACTGGTGGGAGATCTTGAGGGTCGTGGCGGCGTGCGCGGTGCCGGTGAAGCGCAGCACGGCGGGCGCGGCCAGCGCGCCAGCCAGCACGAGGCGGCGGGAGACCGGGCGATGGATGAGGGAATGGTCGTTGGGCATGGATTTCCTCCCTGGCCCGGTGGCTGCGGGCCGTTGGCGTTTCTTCCCGTTTCATTGTTCCGGCCCCGGTTGATCCGGGGTCCGGCAGGTCGATTTCATATTTCCTGGCGGGGATTGGCCGACGGCTGATTGGCGTTGCCGGCGGCGCGGTCCCCTTTGTCAGGCGACGTTACGATAGATGTCCTTGTAGGTGTCTCGAAGGATATTCTTCTGCACCTTGCCCATGGTGCTGCGCGGCAGCTCGGAGACGAAGAAAACGCGCTTCGGCTGCTTGAACTTGGCAAGACGATTTTCAAGGGCCCGATGCACGGCATCTTCCGTCAGCGTCGCATCCTTCTGGGCGACGATGACGGCGGTGACGCCCTCGCCGAAATCCGGGTGGGGCACGCCGATGACCGCGCTTTCGACGACGCCCGGGATGGCGTCGATCTCGCCTTCGACTTCCTTGGGATAGACGTTGAAGCCGCCGGTGATGACGAGATCCTTGCCGCGCCCGACGATGTGGACGTACCCCTTGTCATCGATCTTGCCGAGGTCGCCGGTAATGAAGAAGCCGTCCCGGAATTCCGTGGCGGTCTTCTCCGGCATCCGCCAGTAGCCCTTGAACACGTTCGGGCCCTGAACCTCGATCATGCCGATTTCGCCGGTGGGCAGCACCGCGCCGGTCTCGGGATCGGTGACGCGCACGCTTATGCCGGGCAGGGGATAGCCCACCGTGCCGGCGATGCGCGCGCCGTCATAGGGGTTGGAGGTGTTCATGCCCGTCTCGGTCATGCCGTAGCGCTCGAGGATGGCGTGGCCGGTCCGCTCCTCGAAGGCGCGGTGGGTCTCGGCGAGCAGCGGCGCAGAGCCGGAGACGAACAGGCGCATGCCCTTCGTCGCCTCCCGCGTGAGGCCGGGCTGGTCGAGCAGGCGGGTGTAGAAGGTGGGCACGCCCATGAGGGTCGTCACTGTGCCTGCCGACATGAGGGCGATGGCCTCCTTCGGATCGAACTTGGAGCGGAACTCCATGCTCGCGCCCGCCAGAAGGACGATGTTGGAGGCGACGAACAGGCCGTGGGTGTGGAAGATGGGCAGCGCGTGCAGCAGCACGTCGTCCGCCGTGAAGCGCCAGTACTCCTTCAGCGTCTGCGCATTGGAGAGCAGGTTGGCGTGGGAGAGCATGGCGCCCTTGGCGCGGCCCGTGGTGCCCGAGGTGTAGAGATTGCCGCCAAGGTCTTCCGGCCCGCGCGCCACGTCCTCGAACGTGTCGGGGAAGGTCGCTGCGGCCTCGGTCAGCGAGCCCTTGCCGTCGGTGCCGAGCGTCTCCACCGCGCCGACGCCGAGACGGGCGGCGAGCGCCCGCGCATCCTCTTCGATCTCCGGCCGGCACACGAACACGGCGGGCTCGGCGTCGGAGAGGAAATACTCGATCTCGTTCAGCGTGTAGGCCGTGTTGAGCGGCAGATAGACAGCGCCCGCGCGGATCGCCCCGAGATAAAGCGCGAGGGCAGGCCAGGATTTCTCCACTTGCACCGCCACCCGGTCACCGGGCTTCACGCCGCGCGCGACCAGGAGATTGGCGAGGCGGGCGGAAAGGGCGAGGGCGTCCCCATAGGTCTCCACCGTCCCGTCGATGAGGCGGGCCAGGGGCTTGTCTTTTCCCGGGATGGCGGCGCGGATGGCGCTGAAGAGATAGTTCTCGGTCATGTCTTCGTCTCGTTGGCGGCAGTGCCGATGCCGTGTCGGGCAGCTTTGGGAACCGGTGGATCAGGAGACCGGGACCAGGGCGCGGGCACCCGCATCCGCCCGCAGCAGCTTCTTCACTGCCGGGCTGGCGACCACCTCGCCCTTGCCGGCGAAGGCCTCGTGGTTCTTCTCGATGTCGGTGAGGACATAGCGGTAGTTCACCATGAGCCCCGCCGCCTGGGCGATGCCCTTGGCCGAGAGGTCGCCCATGGGATTGATCTTCTCCAGCCGCGCGCCATTGCCGAGGTGGAACCGGGCCACCGGGTCCACCGGCTTGCCCTTGGAGGTGCGGGCGACGAGGAAATAATAGGCCGCCGCGGCGCACAGCACCGGCGTCAGCGCCTCGCGCACATCCGCCTTCTCCGCCCAGTCCGGCGTGTCGAGCGCCTTGAGCGTCTCCTTGTCGGCGGTGGTGAGGGCGGCCGGCGTCTCGGCCTTGCGCTCGCCGTCGAGCCAGGCGCGGAAGCCGGGGACGGGGGAGAGGGTGACGAAGGTGGTGAGCGAGGGAATCTCGCGGGAAATCTCCTCCACCACCTGCTTGATGAGGAAATTGCCGAACGAGACGCCGCCGAGCCCGCGCTGGCAGTTGGAGATGGAATAGAAGACGGCCGTGGTGGCCTTCTCCGGTTCCAGCAGCTCGCGCGACTGGTCCAGCACCGGGGCGATGGCGCCGGGAATGTCCTTGGTGAGCGCCACTTCCACGAAGATCAGCGGCTCATCCACCAATGCCGGATGGAAGAAGGCGTAGCAGCGCCGGTCCGGGCTGTCGACGCGCGCGCGCAGGTCGTTCCAGTCGCGGATGGCATGCACCGCCTCGTAGCGGATGATCTTCTCCAGCACGTTGGCGGGCGTCGACCAGTCGATGCGTCGCAGCACGAGGAACCCCCGGTTGAACCAGGACGAGAACAGATGGCCGAAATCGCGATCCACGGCGGCGAGGTCACGCCGGAGCACCATGGCGTCCATCAGATGCTCGCGCATGCGGACGAGGGAGAGCGTCGCGCCGGCGGCCATGTTGAAGCGGCGGAACAGCTCCTGCCGGCGGGGCTCGCTGGCGAGGTGGAGTTCGGCGGCCGCCGCATCCGATCCGGTGCGCCCGTAGCTGGCGATGGCGGCGTCGAGCCGGGCGCGGTCCGGCCCGAAGGTCTCAGCCAGCGCCTCGAAGAAGGCGATGCGCTCGCCGGTCTTCATGCGGGCGTAGCGATCGAGGATGTCGGTGGCGAGTGCCACGCCCGAGGCCTCGCCGCGACCGGAGAGAAGCTGCTCGCACCGCTCCACCAGCGTCGCCGCCTTGGTGGCGCCGGAGACGCGGGCGTTGCGATCCAGAAGGGCGCGGCCTCGATCCGCGATGGTGGTGAGCAGATCGCCGAAGAAGGACGCGTTGGAAGTCATCGCCGCACTCCACCAGCCCCGATGCCGGACATCCCCACCGTCATGGGACGGCGCGCCCGCCGCGAAGGCAAGCCCATGGGGCCGGGGCAGGGCGTTCTCTTTCGGGTGATAGTGCCTGCGGTCTGGGGCAAAAGTCGCGCTCCGGTATCAAGATGTGGCATCTTCCAGGATCCCCGCGGCGTCTGTCGGCAATAGAAATCCAACTGCATTTTTTGTCAACATTCATGTATGCAAGATTTTCTCTCTTGCATTGAATGGTGGGACTCGGCTTTCTGATGACGGGGAGTTCGCAAGGAGCGCCGTCGTGCGGGGAGAGCAGACGCCGAGGCTCAGGGAGGCGCTGGAGGACGATATCGTCGCCGGCCGGCTGAAGCCCGGGCAGCGGCTCGACGAGGTGGGCCTTGCGGAGCGGTTCGGCGTGTCACGCACACCCATCCGCGAGGCGCTGATCCAACTCTCCTCATCCGGCCTCGTGGAGATCCGCCCCCGCCGCGGTGCCTTCGTGGTGCTGCTCGGCCCGCGCGAACTCATCGAATCCTTCGAGCTGATGGCCGAGATCGAGGCCTCCTGCGGACGGCTCGCCGTGCAGCGCATGGGTTCCTCCGACCTCGAGGCGATTTCGGAGGCGCACGAGACCTGCCGCATCGCCGCAGCCGCCGGCGACGAGGACGCCTATTACCCCGCCAACGCCCGGTTTCATGCCGCCATTTATGCCGCCACCGGCAACCGGGTTCTGGCGGGGGAGGCGCTGCGCTTGCAGCGCGGGCTCCAGCCCTATCGCCGCCTGCAACTCAAGGTGCCGCGCCGGGTGGAGGCGTCCTTCGCCGAACACCAGGGCATCGTCGATGCCCTGTTCGCCGGCGACGGCTCCCTCGCCGCCGAACGCCTGAGAGCGCACGTGCTGGTGCAGGGCGAGCGCTTCATGACGCTTCTCGCGGCTCTTCAGGCCGAATCGGAGGCGCTGGAGGACGCCGGCTGAGGGCTTTTGATGGCC
>JAEWBL010000701.1 GCA_023391175.1 Pseudomonadota bacterium | reverse complement strand
ACGGCGACGATCGCCGTTCTCGTCGTCGGACCGCTCGCCATCGGCGCGCTCGTCTTCGCCGCGCTCCTCGTCGTCGCGGTCGTCATCCTCGCGGGCGCTGTCGTCGCGCGCGCCCTCTTGGGCTTCTGCGGCGTCGGCGGAGGTGTCATCCTCCTCCTCGCCATCGGTGCCCTCAGCGCCCTCGCGACCCTCCTCGCGCTCACCCCGCCGCCGGCGGCGGCGGCGGCGGCGCTTGCGGCCGGCGTCGTCGGAGCGCTCGCCATTGCCCTCGGCAGCCTCTGCGTCGGCCTCGGTCTCGGCTTCCTCGACGATTTCCTCCTCATCCTCCTCGACGAAATCCTCGTCGGGCAGGATGGAGTCGGGCTGCACCACCGTGCTCGGCCGCGGCGCGGCCGGTGCGGGGGCGGCGATATCGCCCTTCTCGATGATGAAGGGCTGGTGGCCGGTGACGGTCTCGTCCGCCGCGATGGCGAGGGTGACGCTGAAGCGCTCCTCCAGCTCGCGCAGGTGGGCGCGCTTCTGGTTCAGAACGTAGAGCGCCACCTCGGTGCGGGTGCGGGCGATGAGATTGTGCGTCTGAGAGCGCAGCAGCTGCTCCTCCAGCGCGCGCAGCAGCTGGAGCGAGACGGAGGCCGCCGAGCGCACATGCCCGGTGCCGCCGCAGTGCGGGCACACCTCGATGGAGCTTTCCAGCACGCCGGTGCGGATGCGCTGGCGCGACATTTCCAGCAGGCCGAAATGCGAGATGCGGCCGATCTGGATGCGGGCGCGGTCGTTCTTGAGGCAATCCTTGAGCTTGCGCTCGACCGCCCGGTTGTTGCGCTTCTCCTCCATGTCGATGAAATCGATCACGATGAGGCCGGCAAGGTCGCGCAGGCGCAGCTGGCGGGCGATTTCCTCGGAAGCTTCAAGGTTCGTCTTGAGGGCGGTGTCCTCGATATGGTGCTCGCGGGTCGCCCGGCCGGAGTTCACATCGATGGAGACGAGCGCCTCGGTGGGGTTGATGACCACGTAGCCGCCGCTCTTGAGCTGCACCACGGGGGAGAACATGGCATCGAGCTGCTGCTCCACGCCGTAGCGGGCGAAGATGGGCTGGGGCTCGCGATAGGGCAGGACCGACTTCGCGTGGCTCGGCATGAGCATCCGCATGAAGTCGCGGGCCTCGCGGAAACCCTCCTCGCCGGCGACGTGGATGTCGTCGATGTCCTTGTTATAGAGGTCGCGGATGGCGCGCTTGATGAGCGAGCCTTCCTCGTAGACGAGGCTCGGCGCGGTGGACGACAGCGTCATCTCCCGCACGGTCTCCCACAGCCGCAGGAGATATTCGAAGTCGCGCTTGATCTCGGTCTTGGTGCGGTTGGCGCCGGCCGTGCGCAGGATGATGCCCATCCCTTCCGGCACCTCCAGATCCTGCACCACTTCCTTGAGGCGCTTGCGGTCGACCGCGTTGGTGATCTTGCGGGAGATGCCGCCGCCACGGGCGGTGTTCGGCATCAGAACGGAATAGCGGCCGGCGAGGGAGAGGTAGGTGGTGAGGGCGGCGCCCTTGTTGCCGCGCTCTTCCTTGACCACCTGCACCAGCATCACCTGACGGCGGCGGATGACTTCCTGGATCTTGTAGCTGCGGGCGCGACGCTGCGGGGCACGCTCCGGCACCTCCTCGAGGGCGTCGTCATCGGCGCCGAGGTGCTCGATTTCCTCTTCCTCGTCGATCTGGTCGACATCGCTGTCGTCCTCGTCGTCGTCCTCGTCCTTGTCGCGCTTGCGGTCGTTCCGGCGCCCGCGATGACGGCGGGAGCGGTGCCCGTCCTCGTAGCGCGTCTCGCGCGCGGACTCTTCCTCCGGAGCCTTGTCCTCGGAGGTTTCCTCAGAGGTCTCTTCGGAGTCCTCGTCGCTCTCTTCCTCGTCGTGCTCGTCCTCGCCGTGCTCTTCGGCGTCGTCCTCTTCGTCAGCCTCGTCATCGCCAGCGGACGGCGCGGGCTCGTCGTCGCGCACGACGGCGCCACCTTCGAGGATCGGCGCAGGATCGTTCTCGCCCTCGGCCGCCTCGCGGCGGCGCAGGGCGTCTTCGTTGTCCGGCGCCTGCTCCTGGGGGGCGGGCAGGGGAGTGCCAAGAGGCGCGTCGATAGCGGCCTCGACCACGGCGGCAGCCGCTTCCGCCGCCTCTGCGGGCGCGACCAGCGCGCTCATGGGCTCGACGTGATGGTCGGCCGGGGTATGCGAAGTTTCGGAGGGCGCTTCCGCGGCGGCTTCGGCGACGAATTCCGGCGCGGAGCCAGCAGTGGCCTCGACGACATCGGCGGCGGGCGCATTGCCCGAGTCCGCATTGCTCAGTTCCGCATCGCCCAAGCCCGCATCGCCGAAGTCGGGCGAAACGGCTTCCACCGGCTCGGCGGCGGCGCTGATGCTCTGGTCCGGCTGGGAGCGCTTGGCGCGGCTGCGCTCGCGGCGGCGCTCCTTGAGGTCGGCCTCATCCTCGGCGAGGCGCGCGGCGCGCTCCTCTTCCTCGATCAGGGCCAGACGGTCGGCGACCGGGATCTGGTAATAATCGGGGTGGATCTCGCTGAAGGCGAGGAAGCCGTGGCGGTTGCCGCCGTACTCGATGAAGGCCGCCTGCAGCGACGGCTCAACGCGCGTCACCTTGGCGAGATAGATGTTGCCCCGCAACTGCTTGCGGGATGCGGACTCATAGTCGAATTCTTCGACCCGGTTCCCGCGCACGACCACGACCCGGGTCTCCTCCGGGTGGGTCGCATCGATGAGCATCTTGTTGGCCATGGAAATCTCTCTTCACGGCGCCGGGAGCAATGCTCCGCGACGGCCGCGGCTCGACCCCTGCGGGCGCTGCCGCGACGCCGTTCTGGCGCCGGATGTGATGACGTGAGGAAGAAGGGGAGGCGCAGGTACGCCCAAGCGCGTCGCTCGCACGCTCGGGGGCGGGGCACACGGAAGCGCGCTCAGCGCGCATGTCGTGCGGAAAAAATTCCATGCCCTCGGCTACCCGCTCCTCGATGAAGGGTTCAGGCCGGGGCGGAGGCGGGCGCCTCGTTCCGGCCACGGTACACACTCGCCCGATTCCCCAGATCGTCCCCTCGCGGACCATCGGCGAAGCTGGTTTCGAGGCATGCCGCCCGCGCCGCTTGGGCGCTTGCTGAAAGGGTCCTCGGTGACGGGGGTTCGTCCCTGAGGGTGCCGCCATCGGCAATTGGGGATGCCTTGATTCCGGGCTGTCGCATGCGCGGCGACCCGCCTGAATTCCCGACACGCCCAGCGGCAGCCGCGGCAACCGGGGCCGAAGAGCCTGTTCCGGAACGCGAACTGTGTACGGTCCCCTTCTTACCCGCCCGACTTCCCGCTTGGCAAGGATCATGCGTCCCGAACCTCGCGCCGGACGGCTATAACGCTCCGTCAACGGCTCGTTTACACCCGCCGCCTTATGCCTGCCCCTCTCCTGTGGCCCGCTCTGGAAGCACGCCGAAGCGGACCAGCACGAGGGTGAGATTTCGATGATGCGACGCCGGCCCGGGCCCGCCGCCTTGTCCGTTCTCCATACGTCCGCCCATCTGCGGATGACGGCCCGAATTGCCGCTTTCCTGCTCTTGTTCGTTTTTTCGGCGTTCGGAACGGGGCCTGCTCGGGCGCAGGGGGAAACGGCCGCACCGGCGGTGGCGCGGGAGGCTCGCCTCGCCGGGGACGCGAAGCGCACGCGCCTCGTCGTCGATCTCGACCGTGCGCCGTCTTTCCGCGCATTTACCCTGGCCAACCCGCCCCGGGTGATTCTCGATCTGCCCGACGTGACCTTTGCCCTGAAGCCGGAAGCGAGCCAGTTGCGCCGGGGACTGGTGACGGCCTACCGATTCGGCGTCTTTGCGCCGGGCAAGGCGCGCATGGTTCTGGAGGTGTCCGGCCCGGTCGCCATCGACAAGGCGTTCGTGCTGGACGCGGTGGACGACCAGCCCGCCCGTCTGGTGGTCGATCTGGTCAAGGTCGACCCGGACGCGTTCGCCCGCTCCATCGCCACCGAGGCCGAGCAGCGCACCGCGCTACCGACGACGCCCGTCGAAACGCCGCAGGCCGGCGACACGCGCCCGGTCATCGTCATCGATCCCGGCCATGGCGGGATCGATTCCGGCACCTCCGGCTATTCGGCCTTCGTCGAAAAGACCATCGTGCTGGAAACCGCCCTCGCATTGCGCGACCGGCTGGAAAAAGCCGGCGGGTATCGCGTGGTGCTGACGCGCTCCACCGACACCTTCATCCCGCTCGGCGAGCGGGTCCGTATCGCCCGCGCCAACCGAGCGGACCTGTTCATTTCCATCCATGCGGACGCGCTCGCCCGCGGCGACGGCAGGGCGCGCGGTGCCAGCGTCTACACCCTGTCGGAGACGGCCAGCGATGCAGAGTCGGCCCATCTGGCCGACAAGGAGAACAAGGCGGACCTCATCGCCGGCGTCGATCTCTCCGACGAGACCGACGAGGTTGCCGGCATCCTCGTGGATCTCGCCTGGCGGGAGACGCGCAATTTCTCCGCGCTGTTCGCCCGCACCCTGGTCGGCAGCATGAAGGGCGCGACGCGGCTGCATGGGACGCCGCTCAAATCCGCCGGCTTCCGCGTGCTGCGTGCCCATGACGTGCCGTCGGTGCTGGTGGAACTCGGCTACATGTCGAGCCCCGACGATCTGAAACAGCTCACCTCCGAAGCCGGCCGCGACCGCATGGCCGGAGCCATCGCCACCGCTGTCACGCAGTTCTTCGCGCAGAAGGGAAGCGGGGGGCATGAGGTGGCGGGGGAGGGCGCATCCACTCCGGCCCGCTAGACGGGCGCCACATCCCTGCACACGTCAGGCGCGCAAGTGTGACTCGTGTCGACATGAGCCTTGCCCCGCGCTTTGGACCGAGTACCATGGGGCAGAGCGGCATCCGGCCGCGGATCAAAACGATTTAGCCGGCCGGAACACGCCGCATCGCACCAAGCGGACAAAGACGCCGCATTCCGTGTGGGAGGAGATTGATGATCGACCGTCGCCGTGGCCTTGCGGCCGCGCTAGCCCTGCCTCTTGCCCTTGCGGCTGCCTTCACCTTCGGCGGGCCGGCCAGCGCCCAGACCAAGCTCAAGTGGGCGCATGTCTATGAGCCGTCCGAGCCGTTCCACACCGCTTCGGTCTGGGCGGCCGGCGAAATCGCCAAGCGCACCAACGGGCGTTACCAGATCGATGTCTATCCCTCCTCGCAGCTCGGCAAGGAGAGCGATATCAACCAGGGCCTGACGCTCGGCACCGTGGACATGATCATCTCCGGCTCGAGCTTTGCCGGAAAGGCCTATCCGCCTATCGGCGTTACCTATTATCCTTACACCTTCCGCGACGCAGACCATCTGCTCGCTTATGCCAAGAGCGACGTCTTCAAGGATCTCGCCAAGGGCTATGAGGACAAGACCGGCAACCACATCGTCGCAGTGACCTATTACGGCGTGCGCCAGTCCACCTCCAACAAGCCGTTCAAGACCTGCGCCGAGATGAAGGGTCTCAAGATCCGCGTGCCGGATGCTCCGGCCTATCTCGCCATGCCGAAGGCCTGCGGCGCCAACATCACCCCCATCGCCTTTGCCGAGGTCTATCTCGCGCTCCAGAACGGCACGGTGGATGCGCAGGAGAACCCGCTTACCACGATCGAGGCGAAGAAGTTCTACGAGGTGCAGAAGAACATCGTGCTGACGGGCCACATCGTGGACCATCTCAACACCATCATCTCCGGCAGCCTGTGGAAGAAGCTCTCGCCCGAGGACCAGAAGATCTTCACCGAGGTCACCCAGGAGGCGGCCGCCAAGGCCACGGCCGAGGTGGCGCAGCGGGAGAAAGAACTGCTCGACATCTTCAAGCAGAAGGGCCTCACCGTGGTCGAGGTGGACACGGCCGACTTCCGCGACACGGTGATGAAGAACATCACCTTCGAGAGCTTCGGCTATCGCAAGGCCGACTGGGACCGCATCCAGGCCATCAAGAGCAACATGTGAGGCGGGGCGGGGTCCGCTCCCGCGTCACCATCCCCTTCCAGGTTCGTCATGCCCCGGCTTGTCCGGGGCATCCGCGCCGCTGCTCGGTCGGTTCTCGGGCCTGAGGCTCAGCTTTCGCCGAGACGTGGATCCCCCGGACAAGCCGGGGGATGGCGAGCGGAAGACCGTGCCTCGTCCGATTCATTTGTGCACCCCCCAGCCCGGACCCCTTCATGGCCCAAGAAGTCCACACCCGCGTCACCGGCGAGGAACTCGCCCATACGTTCGAGCAGCAGGAGGAGGTGGACCTCTCCGGCTACGCCTTCGAGGACTGGATCACCCTGGCGATCTTCTGGATCATGGCGGGGCTGGTTTTCACCCAGTTCTTCACCCGCTACGTCCTCAACGACAGCTTCTCGTGGACCGAGGAACTCGCCACCTATTGCCTCGTGGCGGTGGTGTTCATTGGCGCAGCCATGTGCGTGCGGCTCTCCCGGCACATCCAGGTGGACCTCATCTACCGCTTCCTGCCGGCACCGGCCGGGCACGTGCTCTCGCTGTTCGTGGACCTCGTGCGCACCGGCTTCATCGCCTACGGCGTGTGGCTGCTCGTGCGCTACATCGCGCTCGTGGGCGACGAGCCGATGGTGATGGTCGATGCGCCGAAGAGCGTCGTCTACTACGCGGTCCTGTTCGGCTTCGTGATGATGCTGATCCGCTCGGTTCAGGTCGCCATCGGCAACATCCGCCGCGGCTACAGCGTGCTCGAACGCCCCGAGGCGTTCGAGGGCACTTTCGATCACAAGGGGGACTGAGCCATGTGGCTGCTCATCGGCGGGTTCCTCTTCCTCATGCTCTGCGGCGTGCCGGTGGCCATCGCCATGGCCGGGGCATCGCTGGTCTACATTCTCGTCACCGGCTCGGTGCCCGACGTGGTCATCGCCCAGCGCATGATCGCCGGCGTGGAGAGCTTTCCGCTTCTGGCGGTGCCATTCTTCATCCTGGCCGGCAACCTCATGAACATCGCCGGCGTCACCGGGCGCATCTATGCCTTCGCGGTGGCGCTGGTGGGCTGGATGCGCGGGGGCCTGGGGCAGGTGAACATCATCGGGTCGGTGATCTTCTCCGGCATGTCCGGCACCGCCATAGCCGATGCGGCCGGGCTCGGCACCATCGAGATCAAGGCCATGAAGGATCATGGCTATTCCACCGAATTCTCAGTGGGCGTCACCGCTGCTTCGGCGACGCTCGGGCCGATCATCCCGCCGAGCCTGCCCTTCGTCATCTACGGCATGCTGGCCAACGTCTCCATCGGCGCGCTGTTCCTGGGCGGGGTGGTGCCCGGCGCGGTGATGACGCTGCTGATGATGGCGACGGTCGCCTATTTCGCCCGCCGCAACGGCTGGGGCTCGGATGCGGCGTTCGAATGGGGGAAGCTTCTGTCGGCCGGCGTCGAGGTGGTGATCGTCCTCGCATTCCCGGCAGCGGTCTATGTGATGATGGCGGTTGGACTTTCCACCAACCAGGCCGTGCTCATCGCCCTCGCGGTGCTCGTGGCGCTCGATTGGTATTTCGATTTCTCCGCCGTCATGGCGCTGATGACGCCAGTGATCCTCATTGGCGGCATGACGCTCGGCTGGTTCACGCCCACCGAGGCGGCGGTGGCGGCGGTGATCTGGTCCCTGTTCCTCGGCCTCGTGCGCTACCGCTCCATGACGCTGAAGACGCTGGCGAAGGCCACCTTCGACACCATCGAGACGACGGCCTCGGTGCTGTTCATCGTCACCGCGGCGTCCATCTTCGCGTGGCTGCTCACCGCGAGCCAGGCGGCGCAGATGCTCTCCGACGCCATTCTCGGCTTCACCCAGAACAAGTGGGTGTTCCTGGCGCTGGCCAATCTGCTCATCCTGTTCGTGGGCTGCTTCATCGACACCATCGCGGCCATCACGATCCTGGTGCCGATCCTTTTGCCCATCGTGCTCAAGCTCGGCATCGACCCGATCCATTTCGGGCTCATCATGACGCTGAACCTGATGATCGGGCTTTTGCACCCGCCGCTTGGCATGGTGCTGTTCGTGCTGGCGCGGGTGGCGAAGCTCTCGGTGGAGCGCACCACCATCGCCATCCTGCCGTGGCTGGTGCCGCTGATAATCGCGTTGCTGGCGATCACCTACATCCCCGGCCTCACCCTGTGGCTGCCCCACGCCATGGGGCTGGGACGCTGAGGCAGGGGACGCTGAGGAGGATCAGGCGCCCGTCCGTCCCTCGGGGGCGGACGGGGTGATCACGCGGCGGCCTTCCTCGGCCTTGTAATAATACTGGCTCGCCACGAGCCAGCCCTTCAACGGCCGCAGCGGCGGGATGCAGGTGAGCAGCAGCAGGGGCAGCGTGGTGACGAGGTGAACCCAGTAGGGCGCCTGGAAGGCCACCTCCAGCCAGATGGCGAACAGCACCGCCGGGACGCAGGCGAAGCACATGACGAAGAAGGCCGGGCCGTCCGCCGGATCGGCGAAGGAATAGTCCAGCCCGCAGACTTCGCAGGACGGGGCAATCGTCAGGAAGCCGTTGAAGAGGTGGCCCTCGCCGCAGCGGGGGCAGCGGCCCCTCACGCCCGTCGAAAGGGGCGAGAGACGCGGCCAATGTTCTTCGTTCATGATGTCTCCCGGGCCGGGTCGGGCAGGTGCCTGCCGGCGTCACGCGGGTCGGGCGATTGTTCGCCGGCGCAGTGTGCTCCGTTGAGGTAAGTCTCGGCGGCGCCACTCGCAAGTGAGAGCGAGTCGCAGCGGCACCAGGCCGCATCCATCCTGACGCAGGGGGTGACAGGCGTGCGGCCGACAGCTATTCGGCTTCAAGGAGGCGCAACCCAGGGGAACGGGGCGGGCATGGATATCGTATTCGTCGGTGCCGGGCTCGCCAATTGCCTGATCGCCGCCCGCATCGCCGAGCGGCGCAGCCGGGTTCGCGTGCTGCTGCTGGAGGCCGGCGAAAGCGTGGGCGGCAACCATAGCTGGTCCTATCATTCCAGCGATTTCGGCCGCATGCAGCATGCCTTCCTCAGCCCGTTCCGCGCCCATGTGTGGATGGGGCACGACGTGCACTTCCCGGCCTATTCCCGCATTCTCAAGGGCCACTACGGCACCATCACCTCCGAGCGGCTGTCGCAGGTGATGCACGAACGCCTCAACCCCTCCATCCGCCTCAACGCCAAGGTGGCCCACGTGGCGGCCGATCATGTGGTCCTGGCTGGTGGCGAGCGCATCGACGCGGGCGCGGTCATCGACGGCCGGGGCCCGGTCTCGTCCCGCCATCTCGACCTCGGCTTCCAGAAGTTCCTCGGCCAGGAGGTCCAGCTCACCCGTCCGCACGGCCTGCACAGGCCTTTCATCATGGACGCGCGGGTCGAGCAGATCGACGGCTATCGCTTCGTCTATGTGCTGCCGCTGGACCCGCAGACGCTGCTGATTGAGGATACCTATTATTCCAGCGGTGCCGAGCTGCCCATCGACA
>JAEWBL010000028.1 GCA_023391175.1 Pseudomonadota bacterium | reverse complement strand
ACGTCATCGAGACCGTGCGCGGCATGGGCTATCGCCTCGGCACGCCGGGAGGCGGCGCGTGAGCGGAGGCTGGAGCCTGCGGCGGCGCCTCGGCCTGTGGCTCGCTGTGTCAATCGCCGCGCTGTGGCTTGCGGCGGCGACGGTTGCGGGGCTGGTGCTGCGGCACGAGATCGACGAGGTCTTCGACAGCGCGTTGCAGGAGGTGGCGCAAAGGGTGCTGCCGCTCGCCTACTCGGAGCTGCTGGCGCGCGAGGACGGGGCTGGTACGCAACATATGCCGCCCGTGGGGCCGCATCGGGAATTCATCACCTACGTGGTGCGCGACGCGCAAGGGCGAGTGCTTCTCCAGTCCAGCGACGCGGAGCAGATGGCGATACCCGCAGGGCTCGCTCCCGGCTTTCAGAGCACCGCCCGGCTGCGCACCTACACGGAAGCGGCGGTGCGGGGCACTGTCATCGTCACGACGGCGGAGGAGCTGGACCATCGCGCCGCCGCGGTGTGGCGGGCGGTCATGGCGCTGATCTGGCCGCTTGTCGCACTCGTGCCCATCGCGCTTGCCGGTGTGTGGCTCACGCTTCGCCTCACATTGAGGCCGGTGCTCGCCTTCTGCCATGCCATCGCCGCGCGCGGGCGGGGCAATCTCGCACCGGTGCCGGAGCAAGGGTTGCCAGAGGAGATGGCCCCCGTCGCGGGCGCCGTGAATGCCCTCATGGAGCGCCTGCGCGGGGCGCTGGAGGCGGAGCGGGGCTTTGCCGCCAACAGCGCCCATGAGCTGCGCACCCCCATCGCCGCCGCTCTGGCGCAGACCCAGCGGCTCGTGGCAGAACTGCCGGAAGGGCCGGCGCAGGAGCGGGCGCGCACGATCGCGGGCGCGCTGCGCCGTCTTTCGCGCCTGTCCGAAAAGCTGCTGCAGCTCGCCAAGGCGGAAGGCGCCGGCCTGGTCGCGGAGGCCCCGGCACCGCTCGCGCCCGTGCTGCGCCATGTGATCGCCGACCTTGAGCGCCAGTCCGGGCGCGCGGGGGACATCGCGCTGAGCATCGCGGCGGAGGGCGGACCGGTGAGCGATCTCGACCCCGACGCCTTCGCGGTTCTGGCACGCAATCTCATTGAAAACGCACTGAAACACGGCGCACCCGACACCCCGGTCCGAGTCCGCCTCACCGCCGACCGGCTGGACATTTCCAACCACGGCGCCGTCGTTCCGGCCGAACGGATGGCCCTGCTGCTGCGGCCGTTCGAGCGGGGGCCGACGGGGGCGGAGGGCTCCGGGCTCGGCCTCGCCATCGCCGCCGCCATCTGCCGCGGGGCGGGGCTGGTGCTGGAGATTGCCTCGCCCATCCCGGGGGAGACGGAGGGCTTCAGCGCCGTCGTGCGCTTTACCGAACCTGAGAACCTGACAGGAAGCTGAACGCGATTCGAGAGGGGGTTCAGGCGGCTGTCAGGTTGGTTCGGGAGGGTGTCAGCGTCATCGAACGCCGGAGCCCCTCCATGAAGACGCGCACCCTGATCGGCACCGCCCTCCTCCTCTCCACCGCCGGCCTCGGCGTGGCGCTGGCGGCGACCCAGATCGACCACCTCGACCTTCCCTTCCACAGCCGTGACGACGCCTCCCGTGCCGAGGCCCGCCCCCTCCGTCTCGCCGACAATGACCACCGGCGCGAGGGCAAGGAGCGCCATCACGGCCGCCATCACGACGATGATGATGACGACGACGATGACGGCCGCCCGGGCGCGCGTCCCGCCGCCGTTCCGCAGAACGGCCCGGCCGATCCGGCGGCGCCGGTGCCGGACAACGGCCTGTTCCAGGGCAAGGCCCGGCCCAAGGTCGAGGTGCAGTGACCCTCAGCCGATCCCGCGCACCCGCAAAGGAATAATCAGATGAAATTCGTTCTTCCCGCTGTGGCCGCCACCGCCACGTTGCTTTCGCCGGTGCTGGCCGAGGCGCGGCAGGTCACCTTCGAGACCACCCTGAAGCCTTATGGCGGCAACGGCGCCTATGTGGTGCTCTACGTCACCGATGCAGCCGGCGCCTACAAGGGCACGCTGTGGATGGCCGGAGGCAAGGCGAAATACTACCGCCACCTCTCCGACTGGCAGCGGGCCTCCGGCGGACGGCCGGCGGAGATCGACGGCATCACCGGCGCCAGCATCGGCTCCGGCAAGACGCTGAAGATCACCCTCGATCTCGCCGATGCCATGATCGATGCCGGCTACCAGGTCCATGTGGACACGGCGGTGGAGGACGGGATGGACAATCCCTCCGAGGTTGTCGCCCCCTTGGCCGCAAGCGCGTCCGGCAAGCCCGTGGCCGGCAAGGGCTACGTGAAGTCCTTCACCGTCACCTTCTGATCTCCCTTCGGACATCCCCAAATGCTTCGCCGCCTCCATGGCCTGCCCGGCATCGTGCTGGCGCTCGCCCTTTCCGTCACCGCCCTGTCCGGCACGGTCCTCTCCGTGCAGCCGGCGCTGAACCACGTTGCCGCCCCCGCGATCCCGGCGTCCGCCAGCGTCGCGGACGTCGCGGCTGAGGTGGCCGCGCGCCATCCCGGCGTCAGCGCCCTCCGGTTGCGGGCGGATGGCAGCCTCACGGCGGCCTTCGACGAGGGCGGCACGCGTGGCGTGGAGCGCATCGACCCCGCCACCGGCGCGGGGCTGGGGCCCTATGCGGTGTCGGACACCACCCGCTTCCTCACCAATCTCCACCGCGCCTTCCTGATGGGCGATGCGGGGCGCGTGGGGGCGGCCATTGGCGCGCTGGCGATGCTTGGCCTCAGCGTCTCCGGCCTCATGCTGCTGGCCCGCCGGCTCGGCGGCATGGGCGCGTTGCTGCGGCCCATCCGCGGCACCCCGGCGCAGCGCTGGCATGGCGAACTCGGCCGGCTCGCTGCGGTGGGGCTGCTCCTGTCCTCGCTCACCGGCCTGTGGATGTCCGCCGGCACCTTCGGGCTTCTCCCCGAAACGGGAGCGACGACCCCCGCCGTCACCGCCAGCGGCGGCGCGGCGGCGCCCGTCGGGACGCTTGCCGGCCTGAAGACCGTGAAGCTTCAGGATCTGCGCGAACTCACCTTCCCAGATCCCGCCGACCCCACCGACGTCTTCACCCTCGCCACCGCCGATGGCGAGCGGCTGGTGGACGCCGCCACCGGCACCACCCTCGCGTTCACCCCCGCGACCGCGCTGGATCGGTTGAACGACCTCGTGCGCACGCTGCACACCGGGCGCGGCGCCTGGGTGCTCGGCCTTCTGCTCGGCCTCGCCTCCGCCATGGTCCCGGTGCTGGGCGCAACGGGTCTCGTCCTGTGGCTGCGGCGGCGGGCGGCGCGGCCGCGCATCGCCGCCAATGTGCCAGTGCGGGCGGCGGATACGGTGATCCTCGTGGGCAGCGAGGGCAATTCCACCTGGGGCTTCGCGGGCACCCTGCACGCGGCCCTCGCCGCCGCCGGCCACAAGGTCCACACCGCCGCCATGAACGATGTGAGCGCAGCGCATCTTGCCGCACCGCGCCTGCTGGCGCTCGCCGCCACCTATGGCGAGGGCGCGGCGCCCCAATCGGCCAGACACTTCCTGTCCCGCCTCGCCAACCTGCCGGGGCAGCCGGCGGTGGCGGTGCTGGGCTTCGGCGATCGCAGCTTCCCCCATTTCTGCCGGTTCGCGCGTGATGTCGCCGATGCGCTGGACGCGCGCGGTTGCCCGCAACTCCTGCCCATGAAACGGGTGGATCGCCGCTCGCCCCAGGAATTCGCCCAGTGGGGCCACGATCTCGGCGATGTGCTGGGGCATGACCTCACGCTCACCCATGTGGCAGAGCCGCCGAAAACCACCCGGCTGGTGCTCGCGGGGCGCGAGCTTTACGGCGAGGCGGTGGGCGCGCCCGTGGCGATCCTGCGCTTTCAGGCGCCCGTGGACCCGCGCACCGGCGCGCCCGGCCTTCTGCCCGCCTTCGAGGCCGGCGACCTCGTGGGCATCGTGCTTCCCGGTGATGTCATGCCGCGGTTCTATTCGCTGGCCTCCTCCACCCGCGACGGCGTGCTGGAAATCTGCGTGCGGCTGCGCGAGGGCGGCCTGTGCTCCACCTTCCTGCACGCTCTTCAGCCCGGCGAGGGCATCGATGCCTTCATCCGGGAGAATCCCGCCTTCCGCCCGGCCAAGGGGCGCGGGCCGCTCATCCTCATCGGCGCGGGGGCGGGCATCGGGCCGCTCGCCGGCTTCGTGCGGGCCAATGCGACGGGGCGGCCGGTGCATCTCTATTGGGGTGGGCGAAGCGCGGCGTCCGACTTTCTCTATGAGCACGAGCTGGCCCAGCACCTCGCCGAACGGCGGCTGACGACCCTGCGCACCGCCTTCTCGCGGGATGCGGATGAGAGCGCCTACGTGCAGGACCGCATCGCCGCCGATGCCCCGCGCCTGCGGGAACTGGTGAAGCAGGGCGCGCAGATCCTCGTCTGCGGCGGCCGCGACATGGCGGAGGCCGTGACCCGCGCGCTGGAGCCCGTGGTGCGCCCGCTGGGCCTCGACCTTCCCACCCTCAAATCGAGCGGACGCTATGTCGAAGATGTGTATTGATACGGGTCGGGATGCGACGGCGCTGCGGCGCCGCGCCCTGAGCGGGCCGGCCATGGGCGCGCGCTGGTCCGCCACCTTCTTCGCCGCCGACGTGGACGAAACGGCGCTTACCCGCCGCCTCCAGAGCGCAGTGGAGCGGGTGGAGCAGCAGATGTCCACCTTCCGGCCGGACTCCGATCTCGAACGGCTGAACGCCGCGCCCATCGGGGCATGGATGCCCATTCCCCGCGAACTGATGCATGTCCTCGCCACCGCCCTCGAGATCGGCCGCCTGTCGGGCGGGGCGTTCGACATCGGGGTGGGCGATCTGGTGAAGGCCTGGGGCTTCGGCGCATCGCCGGGACCAGATAACGGACGCATCGCGGCGCTCGCCGGCCAGCCCTCCTTCGAGCCGCCCAAGACCTTGCAGCTCGATCCGGCCGGTGGCCGCGCCCGGCGGCTGGCACCGCTGCGGCTCGACCTAGCCGGCATCGCCAAGGGCTTCGGCGTGGATGAACTAGCCCGCGAGATGCGCGCGGCGGGCGTCACGTCCTGGCTGCTGGGCATCGACGGCGAGATGCGCGCCGAAGGCCTGAAGCCGGACGGGCGGCCGTGGACGGTGGCCCATGAGCGGCCGTCTGCCGGCGAGCGGGACATTCTCGGCGTGCTGGAACTCTCCGGCGCCGCCGTCGCCACCTCGGGCAACTATCGCCATCGGGTGGAGATGGTTGGCCGCGTGCTCTCCCACACCATGGACCCGTCGCGCGGCGCGCCGCTGGAGAACGACCTTTGCGCCGTCACCGTGCTCGGCGAGACCTGCATGGCGGCCGACGCCTGGGCGACCGCGCTGCTGGTGCGGGGGGCAGGCGAAGGCCCGGCCCTCGCCCGCCGCCTCGGCCTTGCGGCGCTGTTCGTGCGTGCCGACGGCACGGTGGAGGAGACGTTTCGCCCCGGCGGCGAGGCTCACTTCCCGACGCGTGCCGCGTGATGCCGGGCGAGGTGGATGCGGTCGTCCAGCGTCGAGCAGGCCACCGCCAGGACGATGCCGATGATCGCGCCGACCAGCGTATCGAACACCCGTTCCGGCGCCATGGCCGTGCCCGCCGCGCCGGGGGCCGCGAGGTAGCTCATGAGCAGCGCCATGGGCGTGACCAGGATCTGCCCGAGGGCGTAGTTCGCGCCGATGATCATCTCGGTGGCGAATTGCAGGAAGACCAGCAGGGCGACCACGCTCCACACCGACGGCTCCTGGGAGAGGATCAGCCAGACCAGGCCCGCGCCGACCACGGTGCCGGCCATGCGCTGCATGGCGCGGCTCATGCTGATGTGCAGGTGCGTGCCCTGCATCACCGCCACCGTGCCCATGGCGGCCCAGGCGGGATGTGCGGCACCGGCGAGATAGGCGGCGAAGGCCGCGATCGCCGAGCCGAGGGTGATGCGCGCGGCGGCGATAAGGCGGTGGTCGAGGGGGCGGACCGGCTCCGCGGGGAAAGGCGCCTCGGGCGTCGCCTGCTGGCGCAGCGCTTCCGTCCCCGCGCAGATCAGCCACGTCAGCCCCGCCGCGAGCGCAGTGGCCGCAGCCCGCTCCACCACCTCCTGCCAGGAGGCCACATGGCCCATGGCGGCACCGGCCGCGAACACGAAGATCAACGCGCCGGGCGGGCCATATTGTCCGGTGTTGGCGACGAAGAAGAAGAACCCGCAGGCCAGCGCCAGAAGGCCCAGCTGGAGGGGATAAGGCGCGCCGAGCCAGGCTGCCGCCGACATGGCGAACACCGAGAAGGTCAGCCACAGGGCGCAGAACAGGACGATGCGGCCGCGCCCGGCCTGCGGGGCGAAGCGGCCGAACAGGGCTGCGAGCGTTCCCAGCGAGGCGAAGCCGACGAGATGCGGCCAGGGCGAGAGGAGGGCGAGGGGCAGGGCGATCGCCGCCGCCAGCGACGCCTGAAGGCCGGCCAGCGCCGCATTGCGCTGCCACGGCTGGGCCGCGAGGGCCAAGCTCTCGCGGATCTGATGCGGCTTCAGCAGATGGCGCGCGGCATCGAGTCGGCGGGTCGCGAGCGTCGCGGGCGCGGGTTCGGGCGGGCTCATGGGGCGGTCGTCTCCCGACGCTGGACCTGAAGGCCTTGGAGCCGCTGCTCGATCCGCTCGAAATGCCGGAGCATGGTCGCGATCTCGGCGTCGGACAGGTCCGCCAGCATCTCCGCTTCCCCCTTGGCCAGTTCGCGGCGGATCTCGGCGACCCGCACCCGGCCTGCTTCGGTCAGATGGACCA
>JAEWBL010000017.1 GCA_023391175.1 Pseudomonadota bacterium | reverse complement strand
CAGCAGGGTCGACCCCGTGGTGTTGCGGCCCTCGAGGTCGCGGTGGGCCTTCTGGGCGTCTTTCAGCGCGTAGGTCTGGTGAATCGGAATCTTCACAGCGCCGGTCAGGACCGCCTCGAACAGGTCGTTGGCGGTGGCGATGAGGTCGGCGCGCTTGGCGACGAAGGTGCCCAGAGTCGGGCGGGTGGCGAATAGCGAGCCCCTGGCCGACAGGTGCAGCAGATCGAAATTCTGGATGGAGCCGGAGGCGTTGCCGAAGCTCACAAACAGGCCGAGCGGCTTGAGGCAGTCGAGGGAAGCGGGATAGGTCGCCTGACCGATACCGTCATAAACCACGTCGCACAATTTGCCGGAGGTGATCTCCTTCACCCGGTGAACGAAGTCCTCTTCGCGGTAGAGAATCACCTCGTCGCAGCCATTGGCGAGGGCAAGCTCGGCCTTGTCCTTGGATCCCACGGTGCCGATCACGGTGGCGCCGAGGTGCTTCGCCCACTGGCACAGGATGAGGCCGACGCCGCCGGCGGCCGCCTGCACCAGAATCACGTCGCCGGGCTTGATGTGGTGCGTGCGCCGCACGAGATACTGCGCCGTCATGCCCTTGAGCATCATGGCCGCGGCGGTGCGGTCGTCGATGGCGGCGGGCAGATGCACGAGGAGCGAGGTCGAGATGTTGCGCACCTCGGCATAGGCACCGATGGCCATGGCATAGGCAACTCGGTCGCCCGGATGGAAATCGGTCACATCCGGCCCCACCGCCTCCACCACGCCGGCGCCTTCGCTGCCGGGGATGAAGGGGAAGCCCGCCGCCTTGTAGAGGCCGGTGCGGAAATAGACGTCGATGAAATTGAGGCCGATGGCGGTGTGGCGCAGTTGCACCTGACCCGGGCCGGGCGGGGGAACCGCCACCGCTTCGAAGCTGAGCACCTCGGGGCCGCCCGTTTGATGCACCTGAACCGCATGGACCATGACCGCCAACCCCTATCCTCCCGAGATTCAGGGGATCATAGGGCTGGGCGGGTGGGCCGCAAGCGGGGTCAGCGGCCTCCCGAAATCTTGAGCACCGCGCCAGTGGTATAGCTCGCCGCGTCCGAGAGCAGGAACAGCACCGCCTCGGCCACCTCCTCGGCCGAGCCCGGACGGCCGATGGGGATGGAGGGCGTCAGGCGCTCCAGCCGCCCCACGACGCCGCTGGCATCGTGGATATCGGTGGCGATGAGCCCGGGCGAGACCGCATTCACCCGGATGCCCTCACGCGCCACCTCGCGCCCGAGGCCCAGGGTGAAGCTGTCGATGGCCCCCTTGCTGGCGGCGTACCAGACATATTCCCCCGCCGAGCCCAAGGTCGCCGCCATGGACGAGATGTTGACGATGGCACCGCCCTTGCCGCCCCGGGCGGTGGACATGCGCCGCACCGCCTGCTGCGCCACCAGGATCGCCCCGGTGACATTGAGATCGATGACGCGGGCCATCTCGGCCGGATCCGCATCGGCAAAAGCACCGGCGCGGCCGGTGATTCCGGCATTGTTCACGAGGTCGGTCAGGGGACCGAGGTTGGCGTCCACCTCTTCGTAGAGGCGGACGATGTCCGCCGGTCGGGCCATGTCGCCCTTGACCACCAGCACCTCAGCCCCCAGCGCCCGCGCCTCGGCGGCCACATCGTCCGCCGCCGCCGCGTCGCGGGTATAGTTGATGGCAATGCGCCCGTAGCCGGCTTCCGCCGCGCGGCGCACGCAGGCCGCGCCGATGCCCCGGCTGCCGCCCGTGACCAGCAGCACCTTGTCCGCGTTCATCGTTTGCCTCCCCTGCCGAGCGCGATCCGCCGTTTGCGCCGGCCGGCGGCGGCGACGTTCAGCACTTCCACCATCACCGAGAAAGCCATGGCCGCATAGATGTAGCCCTTGGAGATGTGGGCGCCGAAGCCGTCCGCCACCAGCGTCACGCCGATGAGTACCAGGAAGGCGAGGGCCAGCATCTTCGTCGTCGGGTGGGTGGCGATGAAGGCGGAGAGCGGGCCGGAGGCCACGAACATGATGCCGACCGCGATGATGACCGCCAGCACCATGATGGCCAGATGCTCGGCCATGCCGATGGCGGTGAGGATGGAATCCACCGAGAAGACGAGATCGAGCAGGATCACCTGCACGACGATCCCGGCGAAGGCCCGCTTGGCCGCCCCAGCGACCGTCTCCTCGCTCGGCTCGTCCTCGCCTTCGAGGGCGCCGTGCATCTCGGACGTCGCCTTGGCGATGAGGAAGGCGCCGCCGCCGATCAGGATGATGTCGCGCCAGGAGAAGTCATGGCCGAATGCTGTGAACAGGGACTGCCTCAGGCCGATGAGCCAGGAGAGGGCGAACAAGAGCCCGATGCGCAGCAGCAGCGCGGCGGAAAGGCCGATCTGCCGTGCCCGCAGCGCCTCGGCCGGCGGCAGGCGCTGCACCACCAGCGAGATGAACACGACATTGTCGATGCCGAGCACGATCTCCATCGCCGTCAGCGTTACCAGCGCCGCCCAGGCTTCCGGCGACGTGATCCAGTCCAACATCGGCGCGCTCCCCTGCCCCAGAGGTCCCCTGCACCACAGGTCCCTTGCCCCAGATTCGCGAAGGCTGATCGGAACGCGGCGCGACTGCAAGAGCGCATGCGCTGGTCCGCGGCCGCGTCCCGCACGTATCCGCGGCATCTCCGCAGCTTTCCCCGCGCGGAAGTCGGCTCTAGTGTCCCCTGATCCGACCATGAGGAGGCAGCGATGGAACACGACGTGATGCACGAGGTGGTCGTCGTCGGCGCCGGTCCCGCTGGGCTTGCCACCGCCATCGGCCTCGCCGCGCGGGGCGTCTCCACCGCGCTCGTCACCGGCCCCGACCGTGGCGCGGACCACCGCACCACGGCGCTGCTGGAAGGCTCGGTGCGCATTCTGGAAGAGTTCGGCGTGTGGGCGCAGATCGCACCCCGTGCCGCGCCGCTGCGCGACATGCGCATCGCCGATGCCACCCGCCGGCTGGTGCGCGCGCCGGAAGTCACTTTCCGCTCCGCCGAGATCGGCCTCGAAGCCTTCGGCTACAACATCGAGAACGACGCCCTGCGCAACGGCCTCCTCGCCGCGGCAATGGAGATGCCGAACCTCCACATCGCCCGCACCTCCGTGGAGCGCATCGAATTCGGGCAGGATGCGGTCACTCTGAAGCTGGCAGACGGAACCAGCCTCGCCGCGCGTCTCGACGCAGGAGCGGACGGGCGCCAGACCACGGTGCGGGCCGCCGCCGGCATCAAGATGCGCAATCGTGCTTACCCGCAGGTGGCCTTCACGGCCACCGTCCGGCACACGCGGCCCCATGAGGATACCTCCACCGAATTCCACACCGAGAGCGGCCCCTTCACCCTGGTGCCGTTGACCGGCGACCGCTCCTCCATCGTCTGCGTGGTCACCGAGCGCGAGGCGATCCGCCTGCTCGGCCTCAGCGACGAAGCGCTGGCCCGGGAACTGGAGGCGCGCGCCTCCTCCGTGCTCGGCCGGTTCGAGATGGAGGGCGGCCGCGGCGCCTTCCCACTGGCGGCGGAGACGGCGGAATGCCTCGTCGGCGACCGCGTGGCGCTTTTGAGCGAGGCCGCCCACATCATGCCGCCCATCGGCGCGCAGGGGCTGAACCTCGGGCTTCGGGATGCGGCGGCCCTGGTCGCGCTTGCGGCGGACGCGGTTGCGACGGGCCGCGATCCCGGCAGCCGCGAGGTGCTGGCTCGCTATGCCGACAAGCGCCAGCGCGACATCTCCGGCCGGATGACAGCCGTGGACCTGCTCAACCGCTCGCTCCTGTCCGATCTCGTGCCGGTGCAGAGCGTGCGCGGCTTCGGCCTCTACCTGCTCGATCGCGTCGGCCCGCTGCGGCGGACGCTGATGCGCCTTGGCGTCGGCGACAAGGCGGCTTGAGCCTCAGAACAAGCTGAGCGGGATGAGGTGCTCGCGCAGCAGATAGAGCATCAGCGTCACCGTCACGACCGACGACAGGGTGCCGAGGAGCACGGCGGTGGACGCCTCCTCCACGAACACGTGGTACTGCCGCGCCAGCACGAACACGTTCAGCGCCGGCGGCAGCGCGGCCATCAGCAGCAGCGTCTCCTCCCACACCGGCGAGAACGGCCCGAACACCGAGAGCGAGACCAGCGCCACGAAGGGGTGAGCGAGCAGCTTCAGGAAAAGGAGCGGAGCGAGTTCCACCGGCACGCGCTTCAGCGGCCGCAGCGCCACGGTCACGCCAAGGGCGAACAGCGCGCAGGGGGCGGCCGCGTTCTTCAGGTAGTCCAGCATCCGCGAGAGCGCGTCCGGCTCCTTGAACTCGAACGCTGCCGCCAGCACCCCCAGCAGCGTAGCGATGTTGAAGGGATGGGTGAGCACCCTCTTGGCGATCAGCACAAAGGTGTGCCCGAGGCTCTCCCTCCGCCCCCGCGTCGCCATCAGCAGCGGCACGACGGTGAAGAAGAACATGCTGTCGGTGGCGAAGATGAGCGCAGCCGGGCTTGCGGCGGCCTGCCCGAAGGCGGCGAGCGTCAGGCCCGGCCCCATGTAGCCCACATTGGCATAGGCGCCGGCCGTCAGCGCGATGGCCGCCTCGCCGATATTGCCCTTCCTGAACCACAGGCCGACGCCCAGCGCCAGCAGGGACATGGTGGCGGTGGAGGCCAGCACGGCGACGATGAAGGCGGGGTTGGCCAGTTCGTGGAACGGCGTCTGCGCGACGATGCGATAGAACAGCGCCGGCAGCGCCACATAGATGATGAAGAAGGAGAGCCAAGCGAGCCCGGCCTCCGGCAGCTTCACCCTGCGGCCGCAGAAATAGCCGAGGAAGATCAGGCCGAAGAAGGGAAAGGCGAGGCCGAAAAGGTCGCTCATGATCGCCGGAGGCTGGCCGAAAGGCTGCGGAAGGGGCAGCGGGTGCCCCTTCCTACAAACCCCGGCGCTGGATGGAAAGCGCGGGCGCCAGGATCAGCGCGCGAGGATCAGCGCGCCCCTGCCTTGCCCATCAGATGCCGCGCCGCATAGAGCTCGGGGTAGAGGCGGTTGCGGAACTGGCTCGCAGCCGGTTCCACCGTCGCCAGAAGCCGGTCGATGGCGCCTGCGCTCGGCGTGTCGGCCCAGGCGCGGCGGGCGATGGGGCGGTCGTCCAGCCAGAACGGGCTCCAGTCCAAAGTGGTCTCGATGAGTTCGCGGGCGAAGTCCGGTCCCTCGTCCAGGGAGCCCTGCATCACCACATCCACATAGGACTGCACGAGCGGGAAATTCACGTTCGGGTGCTGGAGATCGGCCGGCCCCTTGCCGTCGGATTCCTTGGGAACGTAGATCCAGATCTTGCCGATGCGCGGCAGGCCCTCCCAGTCGATGGCCTCCACATGCGCGTGGTCCAGCTCCACACGGTTATAGCCGCCTTCGCGCGCATCGAAGGCGGCGAGTTCAGCCTCGTCCTTCACGGGGAAGATGACGCCGTTGATGCTGTACGCCTCCTCCCCGGGCATCCGGGGGCGGATGCCGAGCGCGGTGAAGCCGGCCGTGCCCTCGCGCGGCGTGAACCGCGACGCCCACGAGCGCACATAGCCGAAGCTGCCGGAGATTCGCGCGGCGATCGCGGGCACGACGCGCCCGGATGTGGACGTCCGGGACGGCCCGTTGATGAGTGAGCCATAGCCGAACAGGAATTCCTGCGGAGCATTTGCGAGCCGTTGGCCCCAGAAGTCCTTCGCCGCCACCGGCAGGGTGGAAGCCGCCAGCCCGGCAAGGCCCCCGAGCATCCCACGTCGCGTGATCGTCATGCCTCTCCCCCTGCCCGATGGGCGCCGGCCCGGTCGCCCTGAAGTCGTGTTGCGCGGGCCGCCCACCTATGCTGCATTGCAATCAACAGGTTCCGCGGGGGGTTATGCACCCCCTGCCCGCAAACCACCCTGGGGGGACTCATGAAGCTGCCGCGCCAATTCTTCAAGCCGCTCGCCATCGGCGCACCCGCACCTTATCGCGAGTTGCCGGTGCGGCTTGAGCGCATGATCCATTTCGTGCCGCCGCATCTGGAGAAGATGCGCGCCAAGGTGCCGGATATCGCCAAGCAGGTGGACGTGGTGCTCGGCAATCTGGAGGACGCGATTCCCTCCGATGCCAAGGAAGCCGCCCGCAAAGGCTTCATCGAGATGGCCAAGGCCACCGATTTCGGCTCCACGGGCCTTTGGACCCGCATCAACTGCCTCAACAGCCCGTGGGTTCTGGACGACATCATCGAGATCGTCAGCGAGATCGGCAACAAGCTGGACGTCATCATGCTGCCCAAGGTCGAGGGCGCGTGGGACATCCACTATCTCGACCAGCTGCTCGCCCAGCTCGAGGCGCGCCACGCGATCGAGAAGCCGATCCTCATCCACGCCATTCTGGAAACCGCCGAGGGCGTGAAGAATGTGGAGGAGATCGCTGCCGCCTCCCCGCGCATGCACGGCATGAGCCTCGGCCCCGCCGACCTCGCCGCCTCGCGCGCCATGAAGACCACACGCGTCGGCGGCGGTCACCCGGACTACAAGGTGCTGGCGGATCCCGATGGCGACAAGCCGCGCGCCGGCTACCAGCAGGACCTGTGGCATTACACCGTCGGCAAGATGGTGGATGCCTGCGCCGCCAACGGCATCAAGCCCTTCTACGGCCCGTTCGGCGACTTCGCCGACCTTGCCGCCTGCGAGAGCCAGTTCCGCAACGCCTTCCTCCAGGGCTGCGTCGGCGCCTGGTCTCTGCACCCCACGCAGATCGAGATCGCCAAGCGCGTCTTCTCGCCCGATCCGGGCGAGGTGGCGTTCGCGCTCAAGATTCTCGAAGCCATGCCGGACGGCGCCGGCGCGGTGATGATCGACGGCAAGATGCAGGACGACGCCACCTGGAAGCAGGCCAAGGTGATCGTCGACCTTGCCCGGATTGTCGCAGCCAAGGACCCGGAAATGGGCAAAGCCTACGGATTGTGAGAGAATTGGTTAACCAACGGCCGCGGCGAAGGTCGCCGCGGCTCTCCCGCCCGGTCTCGGGCGGAGCGGAAAAGTCAGAAGAGGCGGGACATGGCCAGCCAGGACAAAGCGCGCGCAAAGCCCGCAATCGTTGCTCCCATTGGCGACGGCATCCCCGAGGACCCCACGCATTACGTTGCGTCAGAGCTCGGCGCGGGCATGCGGCAGGCGAAGTTCCGCATCGGCGAGGTGGTGCGCCACAAGCACTTCCCCTTCCGGGGCGTGGTGTTCGACGTGGACCCGGTGTTCGACAACACCGAGGAATGGTGGCTCTCGATTCCCGAGGATATCCGCCCCCACAAGGACCAGCCGTTTTACCACCTCCTCGCCGAGAACGCGGACAGCGAGTACGTCGCCTACGTCTCCGAGCAGAATCTGGAGCGGGACACGTCAGAAGAGCCGGTGCGCCACCCCAAGGTCACCGAGGCCCTGTCCGAGGATGGCGCCGGTGGCTGGCGGGTGCGGCCTGATCTGGTGAATTGACCCCAGCGCGGATCGCACGGGACCAGGATCAATAAAAAACCCCCGGCGATGCGCCGGGGGTTTTTCTTTTGGCAGGCAAAGCGTGGCAGGGCGCTGTGGCCAGCGCCCCCGGCTCACTTCTTGGCCGGGTCGGCCGCAGGCGCCGCCGGAGCGGGGGTCGCAGGCGTGGCGGGAGCCGCCGGCGCGGCGGTCTTCTCGATCTTGGCGTCGGCGCGCAGCTTCGTCACCATGTCGGCCTGGGCCTTGCGCACCAGATACTGCTCGACCTGATCCTCGACCTGCTCGTAGGACGGGACCGCCTTCTGGCGCTTGTCCTCGACCTTGATGACGTGCCAGCCGAACTGGGTCTTCACCGGATCGGAGACCTGGCCCTTCTCCAGCTTGAACGCCGCCTCGGCGAACTCCGGCACCATCTGGTCCTTGGTGAAATAGCCGAGGTCGCCGCCGTCCTCGGCGCTGTCCTTGGAATTCTCCTTGGCGAGCTTGGCGAAATCCTCGCCGGCCTTGGCCTTCTTGGAGATTTCCTTGGCCTTCGCCTCATCGTCCACGAGGATATGACGGGCGTGAACTTCCTGCTCGGCGGGGGCCGACTTCACCAGATCGTCGTAGGTCTTGCGCTTGAGCTCGGCAGAAACGGCCTTCTTGGCCTCCTGCATCATCATCGCTTCCATCAGCGCCTTCATGCGCGCATAGGCAAGGCGGTTCTGGAACTCGGGGGTCTGGTCGATCTTCTGCGCCTCGGCGGCCTTGGCGATAAGCGTCATGTCGGTCAGGAAGGACAGGACATATTCGTCGCGGGCCGGGCCCCGGACCTCGGGCGGGAGGCCTGATCCGATGTCCTCGAGGGCGATGTTGAGCTCGCTCTGGCGGATCGGCGTGCCGTTGACGGTGGCGAGGACCGGATCACCGGCAGGCGCAGCGGCCGCAGGGGCAGCCGCAGGTGCCGGGGCCCCCTGCGCCAACGCCGCCCCCATGGAGGCCGCGGAAACCGAGGCCGCGAGCAGGGCGGCGAAGAGGGAAAGCTGAGCGGAACGCTTCATGGGGCCGTTTTCCTCGGAGTGTGTCGTCGGATGCGCCGATGCGCGCGCAACCTTGCTCACGTGTCCTCCGCTGACAAGAGGGCATTGTTGCGGCATACCCGCGACCGGAAAACGCACGGCGGGGCTTTCGTTCCCGCGCGCGAGCCTGTATAAGGCGCGCCTTCAATCGGGAATGCTGGCCCAAGGGCGAGCCCCGCGAATTGCTCCCAGCATTTCGCAACCGGGCTCGAGACGAACGCGTACAGGCGTCGTCTTCTCTCTCCAGGCTCGGCGCGCACCGATCACAAGTTCGAAAAGCCGCAAGGGCGCCAGCCGGCGCGCTCGCATGTTGCGCCAGTTGGCGAGTCACCTGGCTCGCTACGTCGTTCAGGAGTTTGGACAATGGCTGTCCCGAAGAGAAAGACCTCGCCGTCCCGTCGCGGCATGCGCCGTTCGGCCGACGCGCTGAAGCAGCCCACCTATGTGGAAGACAAGGATTCGGGCGAGCTGCGCCGTCCGCACCA
>JAEWBL010000698.1 GCA_023391175.1 Pseudomonadota bacterium | reverse complement strand
ACCGAGGCGAGCGTCGATCTCGACGGCAACCGGGGCGACGGCGGCCTTTTGGTGAAGGTCTCCGGCGCCCGGCCCCTCATCCAGGGCACCTTCGCCGCCGACCGCATCACGCTCGCCCCCTACGGCGCCATGCGCCTGACCGGCGGCGAACGGCAGGGCTGGGACCGGGGACCGGTCGATCTCTCCGCCCTCGGCGCCTGCGACCTCGATCTCAGACTCTCCGCGGCGCGGGTGGATGTAGGCGACACCGCGCTGTCCACCGTCGCCGCCAGCGCCGTCCTTTCGGCCGGCCGGCTCGTGCTCGCCATCGGCGAGGCCCATGGCTGGGGCGGACTTCTGCGCGCCTCCCTCACGCTGGCACCCGCGGCCGCGGACGCTTCCGGCACCCACACGCGACGGCCGGGCGCGGAACTGCGGCTTGAGGCGGAAGCGACCGACGTGGAACTCGCCCGCGCCCTCGACGACATCGGCGGCTTTCGCCGTATCGACGGCACCGGCACCCTCCAGCTCGACGTGACGGGGGCGGGACGCAGCATCCAGGACATCGCCGCGAACCTTCAGGGCAGCGCGGCTCTTACGGCGTCCAACGGCTATCTCAACGGCTTCGACGTGGCGCAGTTGCTGCAGCGGATCGAGCGCCGGCCTCTCTCCGCCGCCAGCGACTGGCGCGGTGGACGAACCGCCTTCGCCGATCTCAATGGCCGCATCGCCATCAACGACGGCGTGGGCACCATCGAGGAACTGGCCATGCGCGGGCCGCGCGCGCAGATCGAGATGACCGGTTCGCTCTCCATCGCCCAGCGCGCGCTGGACCTTGCCGGCCACGCCGCATTGCCGGCGACCAAGGGCGCGAAGACGGGCGCGATCGACCTGCCGTTCAGCGTCCGCGGGCCGTGGGACGAACCGAGCATCATGGCCGATCCGCTCAGCCTCATCGAACGCTCGGGCGCAGCCCTGCCGCTGCTGGAGGCAGTGAAGGGCCGCCTCAACACGCCCGCAGCCGAGCGGGCGATGGATGGCGGCGCGTCGGCGGCCGCCCCCCAGCAGCCTCCGGCGAACTGAGCGCCTCCTGGGAAGCCGAGACAAGCAGCAGACATGAAAAAGGCCGGCGCATTGGCGCCGGCCTTTTGGCGTCTGTGACGTCCCCGGACGGATCAGCCCTTCAGGCTGGCCTGCATGGCGGCGCCGAGGCCCTTGAACGAGAGGGGCAGGATGACCGGACGACGCGAGCCATCCTCGAACACGATATCGCCCTTGCCGGAGCTGGCCTTGAGCGCCGTCAGCTGATCCTGCGTCAGCTCGGTGGAGGCGACGCAGTGCTGGCCGCAGCGCTTGAAGGTCAACACCACATCGGCAACGCCGGGCACCTTGAGGGACACGTTGGACGGCAGCCACACGCCGGGCGGGGTGAGGACGATGAGGCGCACCGGGCCGCTCTTCTCGGCCCGCACCGCCACATGGGCGAGGATGTGCGCGAGATCGGGCGTCTGCAGGGTCTGCACCGCCTCGCAGCCGCGCCTCTCGTCCTTGCCCTTGCAGCGGACGGTCCAGTCGTCGTGCACCGAGTGGGTCTCGGTGGGATCGGCAGGAGCAGCAGCAGGCGCAGCGGCCGGAGCCGGCGCGGCGGCCGTCTGTGCGGCGACAGGAAGGGCGAAGGCCGAGGCGGCAAACACAGCGGACAGGAGCGAGAGACGGAAGGAAGGGATGAGACCGGTAAGCGCCATCTTTTACGTCCTCTCAATCGCACCCGCGCCCCGCAGCGGTGCCATTGGCGGGACATATCCGACAGCGGGCCCGTCAGGCAACGCAAATTGCGGTGGCCGCCGACGCTGACACTGGGGAAGACGGCGCGCGCGGCACCCTTCGCAACGGGACAGGCGGACGATCACGGTGTCCAGATGCCATTCTTCGGCCGCGCGTTCACGCGGATGGGGTGCCCTCTCGCCGCGCCGCGACGGAGGCGAGCACGCGCTCCGGTGTCGCGGGGGCATCGAGATGCACCGGCCCCTCTCCCGGCAGGCCGGCGATGGCGTCGCGGATGGCGAGCCATACGGAAATGGCGAGCATCAGCGGCGGCTCGCCCACCGCCTTGGAGCGCAGCACCGTTTCCTCCCCATTGGGCTTGTCGAGGAGATGGACGTTGAGCACCGGCGGCACATCGCGCGAGCCGGGGATCTTGTAGGTCGACGGGCCGCGCGTGGCGAGGCGGCCGGCGGCGTCCCACCTCAGTTCCTCGCAGGTAAGCCAGCCCATACCCTGCATGAAGGCGCCTTCGATCTGGCCGATGTCGATGGCCGGGTTCAGCGAGCGCCCGCAATCCCCCACGATCTCGGCCCGCAGCACCCGCACCGCGCCGGAGAGCGTATCCACCGCCACCTCGGCCGCAGCCGCGCCATAGGTGTAATAGTAAAAGGGCCGCCCTTCCGACTTCGCCATGTCGAAATGGATCTTCGGCGTCTTGTAGAAGCCGGTGGCGGAGAGTGGCACCCGCTGCTGCCACGCCATGTGCGCTGCCTCGCCGAAGGAGAGGCTGCGGTTGCCGATGCCCACGCGGCCGTCCGCGAACACCACCTCTTCCGCAGCCGCATCGAAATGCGCCGCCACCACGCCCGCCATGCGGCCCCGGATCTCCTTCGCCGCGATCAGCGCCGCCATGCCGTTGAGGTCGGAGCCGGACGAGGCGGCGGTGGGCGAGGTGTTCGGCACCTTGGCGGTGCTGGTGGCCGAGACACGCACATGGTCGAGCGGAATGCCGAAGGCGTCGGCCACCACCTGCGCCACCTTCACGAACAGCCCCTGCCCCATCTCCGTGCCGCCGTGGTTCAGGTGGACGGAGCCATCCGTATAGACATGCACCAGCGCCCCCGCCTGGTTCAGCGTCGTCAGGTTGAAGGAGACGCCGAACTTGATGGGCATGGTGGCGAGGCCCTTGCGGATCACCGGGCTCTGCGCATTGAAGGCGTCGATCTCTGCGCGCCATGCGGCGAGGTTCGCCTTGACGTCGAGGAGGGCCATGGCCTCCTCGATGAGGCTGTCCTCCACCTCCTGCCCGTAAGGCGTGATGTTGCGCGGGGCGTCGCCATAATGATTGGCGGCGCGCACGACCTCGATCGGCTTACCGAGGTGACGAGCGATCTCGTCCATCACCGTCTCGATGGCGAGCATACCCTGCGGCGCTCCGAAGCCGCGGAAGGCGGTGTTGGAGACGGTGTTGGTCTTCACCAGCACGCCGCGGAAGCGCGTGGCCGGAATGAAATAGCAATTGTCCGCGTGGCACAGGGCGCGGGAGACAACTGCGGGCGACAGGTCGGCCACATTGCCGCAATCGGCAGCGAATTCCATGTCGAGCCCGGCAATGCGGCCGTCCCCGTCAAAGCCGGCTTCCCAGCGAACGCGGAAGGGATGGCGCTTGCCGGTGGCTTCCATGTCCACCTCGCGCGGCAGGCGCAGCTTCACCGGCTTGCCGGCGTGGTAGGCGAGCAGCGCGGCGATGGCGGCGATGATGGTGGCCTGGCTCTCCTTGCCCCCGAACGCCCCACCCATGCGGCGCACCTCCACCGTCACCGCCGCGAACGGCAGGCCGAGCACATGCGCGACGCCGTGCTGGGCCTCGGTGGGGTGCTGGGTGGAGGAATAAACCTGCATGTCCCGGTCCTCGCCGGGGACGGCGATGGCGATCTGCCCTTCCAGATAGAAATGGTCCTGCCCGCCGCAGCGCACCTCGCCGGAGAGGCGCGAGGGCGCGCCGGCCAACGCGGCCGGCACATCCCCCCGCCCCACCTGCTGGTCCGGCGCGACGCGCGCTCCGGCCTCATAGGCCGCATCCAGATCGAGCAGCGCCGGCAGCGCCTCATACTCCACCCGCACCAGAGCGACGGCGGCGCGGGCGGCATCGAGGGTCGGCGCGGCCACGGCGGCGACGGGGTGGCCCACATAGTCCACCTCGCCCGCCGCCAGCAGGGGCTCGTTGGTGCGGATGGGGGCGATGTCATTGACCCCGGGAATGTCGCCCGCCGCCACCGCCACCACGCCCGGCAGAGCGCGGGCGGCCGAGAGGTCGATGGAGACGATGCGGGCGCGGGCATGGGGGCTGAGCACCAAGGCGGCATGGAGCAGGCCGGGCGGCTCCGGCATGTCGTCGAGATAGATCGCGCGGCCGCTCACATGGGCGTTGGCGCTCTCGTGCCGGGCGGGGACATGGACGGCGCGGGTCATAGCGCTTCCAGCTCCAGCGGCACGCCGGGGTGCGTGGTGGCGAAATGGAGGCGCCGCACGAGGTTGGCGGCGGCGGCCCGCCGATAGGCGGCGCTGGCGCGGTGGTCGGAGAGGGGAGAGAAGTCAGCGGCCAGGGCCGCTTCGATGCCTTCGGGCGGAACGTCGGTCGATGGCGCGCCCGTAAGGAGCGCTTCCAGAGCCGGGGCGCGCTTCGCCCGCTCCGCCATGCCGCCGAAGGCTGCGGCCAGATCAGCAAGGCGTCCGCCCTCCACTCGCACGCGAAAGGCGCCGAGCAAGGTGGAGATGTCCTGATCGAAGCGGCGCGAGAGCTTCCACGCGAAGAGTTGCCCTCCTTCCGCAAGGCGCGGCAGACGGATCGCGGCGATCACCTCGTCGGGCGCGAGCGCGGTCTTCCGATAGCCGGTGAGGAAATCCGCGATCCTCATGCGCCGCATCCCCGATGGCCCGGCAAGGTCCACCTCCGCATCGAGCGCCAGCAGAACCGGCAGCGTGTCGCCCACCGGCGAGGCGGTGCCGAGATTGCCGCCGAAGGTACCCATGGTGCGGATCTGCCGCGAGCCGATGCGGCGGATGAGGGCACCGAAGGCGGGAAACGCCGCCTCCACCGTCTCCAGCCCATCCGCATAAGTGACGGCGGCGCCGAGGACGAGCCCATCGTCCTCCCAGCCAATCCGCTTCAGCTCGGCGACGCGGCGGGTGGAGATGGCGAGGGGGAAGCCCTGCCGCTTCTTCGCGGGGATGAGGCCAAGGTCGGTGGCGCCGGCGATCAGCGTCGCGGTGGGATAGGCGATGCGCAGCGACACCAATTCCGAGAGCGTCTGCGGCACGAGGTGCAGCTCCCCCTGCCCCGCGATACGGGTGCCGGCAACCGGGGGGACACGATCGGTCTCCGCCACCGGCGGCGCGGCGCAGAGCGCGCGGGCGGCATCCACGATGGGGCGATAGCCGGTGCAGCGGCAGAGATTGCCCGCCAGCGCCTCGTGGATGTCGCTATCGCTCACAGGCCCACCGTCCGCACGGCCATGCGTGAGCGCGTAAAGCGACATGACGATGCCCGGGGTGCAGAAGCCGCACTGGGTGCCGTCGCTCTCGGCCAGGACCGTCTGAACGGGATGGAGGCCGGACGGGCCGGCAAGCCCCTCCACCGTCTTCACCTCGCTGCCGTCGATCTGGGACAGAAGCAGGATGCAGGAATTGGCGACCTGCCAGCGCGCCGCCCCGCTTTCCTGACGGCCGATGGCGATGGTGCAGGCGCCGCAATCGCCTTCCGCGCAGCCTTCCTTGGTGCCGGTGAGTCGCTGGCGCGTGCGCAGGAAGTCCAGCACCGTCATGGAGGGGGCGGCGTCCGCCACCTCGATCCGCTCGCCGTTCAGGAGGAAGGCGATGGCCACCCCCTCAGCCTCCCGCGCTCTGGGACGAGCGGAAGGCCCAGGCGACCATTCGGCGCTCGAACACGGCGAAGATCGCGTACATGAGGATGCCCTGGATCGCGAGGGAGATAAGGCCGGCGAACACCAGCGGCATCTGGAAGTTGGAGCCCGCCTGCACCATGAGATGGCCCACCCCCGCATTGGCGCCGATGGTCTCGGACACCACCGCGCCCACGAAGGCGAGCGTGATGCCCACCTTCAACGCCCCGAAGAGATAGGGCCCGGTGCGGGGAATGCCAACCTTGCGCATGATGTCGAGCTTGGAGGCGCCAAGCGCGCGCAGCACGTCCTCCAGCTCCGGCTCGGTGGTGGCAAGGCCGGTGGCAACATTCACCACGATGGGGAAGAAGGAGATGAGGAAGGCGGTGAGGATGGCCGGCACTTCGCCGATGCCGAACCACATGATGAGGATCGGCACCACGGCCACCTTGGGCACCGAATTGAAGCCGATCATCACCGGATAGAGCCCGCGGTAGATGGTGCGCGACCAGCCCACCACCACCCCCAGCGCAATGCCGAACACCACCGCGATGGCAAAGCCGGCCATGGTGGTCCAGAGCGTGACGAAGGAATTCTTCAAAAGCGGCCACCAGTATTTTGCCATGGCGGCGAAGATCTCGGTGGGGGCCGGCAGGATGAACGTATCGATCCTGAACAGGCGGCACGCCGCCTCCCAGATCACGAACAAGGCGATGGTGAAATAGACGGGGGCGAGGTTCTCGACGGAGAGCTTCTTCATCATGTCACGCCGCCTGCCGCACTTCGGCGATCTTGTTGCGCAGATCGTGGACCAGCTCCGTGAATTCGGGCCGGTAGCAGACATCAAGGTCGCGCGGTCGCGGGAAGGGCACCTGCCGCGTCTCCACGATGCGGCCGGGGCGCGCGCTCATTACGTGGATCGTGTCTGCAAGGAAGGCCGCCTCGCGCAGATCGTGGGTGACGAGGATGACGGTGAAGCCGAACTCCTGCCAGAGGTCGCGCAGCACGCACCACAGCTCTTCCCGGGTGAAGGCGTCGAGCGCGGCAAAAGGCTCGTCCAGCATCAGCAAGGCCGGCTGGTGGATGAGCGAGCGGCAGAGCGAGGCGCGCTGCTGCATGCCGCCGGACATCTCCCACGGGAAACGATCGGCGAAGGCGCCGAGGCCCACCACGTTGAGGAGCGCCATGGCCTTGTCCTGGAACTCGGCCTTGTCGCGGGAGAAGCGGCGGCGGTAGGGCTCGACGATCTCCAGCGGCAGCATCACGTTCTGCAGCACGGTACGCCACGGCAGGAGGTTGGCGTGCTGGAAGGCCATGCCCGCCACCTTCACCGGCCCCTTCACCTCCTTGCCATCGATGGAGACGGTGCCGGACGTGGGGCGGATGAGGCCGGTGACGAGCTTCATCAGAGTGGACTTGCCGCAGCCTGACGGTCCCACCACCGCCGCGAACTCGCCCTTGCGCACGTGAAGCGTGGTGCCGGCGAGCGCCGTCACGGGCCCGGTGCGGCCGGGATAGGTGAGGGTCACGTTGTCGAGGACGATCACGGGAAGCCTTTCGGTTCGGCGTCGGCCGTTCCCCGGACAAGCGACACCGCAGGTGGAGCGCTGATCCGGGGTCCAGGAGAAAGGTCGGCGAAGCCGGCGATCGCCCCGGCAGCCTCAGGTC
>JAEWBL010000627.1 GCA_023391175.1 Pseudomonadota bacterium | reverse complement strand
GCCGGTGATCGCCATCCTCAACACCTGGTCGGATTTCAACTCCTGCCACGCCCATTTCCGGGACCGGGTGGAGGACATCAAGCGCGGCGTGCTGCAGGCCGGCGGCTTCCCGCTGGAAGTGCCGGTGCATTCGGTGTCCGAGACCTTCCTCAAGCCATCCTCCATGCTCTACCGCAACATGCTGGCCATGGAGGTGGAGGAGGTGATCCGCGCCCATCCCGTGGACGGCGCGGTGCTGATGGGCGGCTGCGACAAGAGCACCCCGGCCCTGCTCATGGGCGCCACCAGCGCCGGCGTGCCGGCCATCTATGTGCCGGCCGGCCCCATGCTGCGGGGCAACTGGAACGGCAAGACGCTGGGCTCCGGCTCGGACGCATGGAAGTTCTGGGACGAGCGGCGCGCCGGCAACATCGGCGAGGCGGAGTGGAACGAGATCGAGGGTGGCATCGCCCGCTCCTACGGCCATTGCATGACCATGGGCACAGCCAGCACCATGACCGCGATCGCCGAGGCGCTGGGCATGACGCTGACCGGCGCCTCGTCCGTGCCGGCGGCGGATGCCGGCCACATGCGCATGTGCGCAGCCTCCGGTCGGCGCATCGTCGACATGGTGTGGGAGGACCTGACGCCGGCCCGCATCCAGACCCGCGCAGCCTTCGAGAACGCCATCATCGTCGCCATGGCCATGGGCTGCTCCACCAACGCCATCATCCATCTCATCGCCCAGGCCCGCCGCGCCGGCGCCGACATCACCCTCGATGATTTCGACGCGGCCAGCCGCCGCGTGCCGGTGCTCGCCAACGTGCGGCCGAGCGGCGATGACTATCTGATGGAGGACTTCTACTTCGCCGGCGGCCTGCCGGCGCTGATGGGGCGCCTCACGGACTTCCTTCACCTCGATGCCCTCACCGTCTCCGGCCGCACGGTGGGCGAAGCCATTGCGGGGGCGAAGGTGCACAATGACGACGTGATCCGCCCTCTCGACAAGGCCATCTATGACGAGGGTGCGCTCGCCGTGCTGCGCGGCAACCTCGCGCCCGAGGGCTGCGTCATCAAGCCCAGCGCCTGCGCCCCCCATCTGCGCGTCCACACCGGCCCGGCGCTGGTGTTCGACGATTACCCCAGCCTCAAGGCCGCCACCGACGACGAGAACCTCGACGTGACGCCCGACCATGTGCTGGTGCTGCGCAATGCCGGCCCGCTCGGCGGCCCCGGCATGCCCGAATGGGGCATGCTGCCCATCCCCAAGGCGCTGGTGAAGGCGGGCGTACGCGACATGCTCCGCATCTCGGACGCGCGCATGAGTGGCACCAGCTACGGCGCCTGCATCCTCCACGTCTCGCCGGAGAGCCATGTGGGCGGGCCTCTGGCCCTGCTGCGGACCGGCGATCTCGTCACCGTCGATGTGCCCAACCGGCGCATCGATATGGAGGTGCCGGCGGACGAGCTGGAGCGCCGCCGTGCCGCCTTGCCCGCGCCCGTGCCGCGCTATGAGCGCGGCGATGGCTGGATGTATTCCAAGCACATCAGCCAGGCACACCTCGGCTGCGACTTCGACTTCCTGGAAACCTCCTTCGGCGCCGCCCCCGGCGAACCGGCCATCTACTGAACAAGGAACAGCCCCTTGGACCTGCCTCGCAACGCCTTCAAGCACGCCATCTATGCCGGCCAGCAGCAGATCGGCCTGTGGAGCAGCCTCGCCAGCCATGTGTCGGTGGAGATCCTCGCCGGCGCCGGCTTCGACTGGCTGCTGCTGGACACCGAGCATTCGGCGAACGAGGTGCCGATGGTGCTCAGCCAGCTCCAGGCCTGCATGGAGCACCCCTCCGTGATGCCCATCGTGCGCCCGCCGGTGAACGATCCCGTCGCCATCAAGCGGCTGCTCGACGCGGGGGTGCAGACCCTGCTGCTGCCCATGGTGGACACGCCGGAGCAGGCGGCTGACGCGGTGGCGGCGACGCGCTATCCGCCCGCCGGCATCCGCGGCTTCGCCTCCGCCTCCCGCGCCTCGCGCTTCGGCCGGATCAGCGACTATCACCAGCGCGCCCATGAGGAGATCTGCGTTCTGGTACAGATCGAATCCCGGCTCGGCATGGACAATCTCGAAGCCATCTGCGCCGTGCCCGGCGTGGACGGGGTGTTCATCGGCCCTGGCGATCTTTCGGCCGCCATCGGCTATCTGGGCGACCAGAACAACGAGCACATCGTCACCCTCATCGAGGGACTGATCGGCCGCATCGTGGCCGCCGGCAACCGCCCCGGCATCCTCACGGGCGCCGAGGCGCTGGCCCGCCGCTACATCGCCGCCGGCTGCATGTTCACCGCGGTCGGCTCCGACACCGGCCTCCTCGCGCGCAACGCCGAGGCGCTGGCGAAACGCTTCCGCGGGTAGGGCGCCGCCCTACACCGCCCTCCGGTAGACCGGAAAGGATTCAACTAAATCGAATAACTATATGAAAGAGGTTCGCGTCCGTCCGGGCATATGGTCAATTGCCATGGCTCACCCTGCGTCTCGCCTGATGGTCACGACGGTCGTCACAACGCCCTGGAGGCGGCCGAAGAGGTAGCCCAGGCTTGCGGTCAGGATGAGGATCACCGCCGCGACGAAGTCGGGAGAGGTGCCGATTCGACCGATTGGCTCGCTGACCACGGATCCGGACAGAAAATAGGCCGAAGCCACCAGCGCAGCAGCGACGATGCCGAGGCCAGCGAGACGGACTGCGCCTGCCCCTGTCTGGGGCCCGGGTATCGCGGCGGGAAAGAGGCCTGGCGATGGGATAGCATGGGGTTTTGCGCTGGGCGGCATCCCGGACACCGCAGGCGAGGCTGGCGCATCCCCCTGCCCTCCGTCCCGGCGCGCGACGATCTCCTGGGCGAAGCGCTTGAAAAAGGCTCCGGACATCTGCTTCGCCGTCGCGTCGATGAGCCGTGCGCCGAGCTGGGCGAGCTTGCCGCCGACCTGGGCCTCGACCTCGTAGCGCAGGATCGTCCCGTCGCCTTCCGCCTCCAGGCGCACCATCGCCTCGCCCTTGGCGAAGCCTGCCATGCCGCCCTGGCCTTCGCCGCTGATGCGGTAGCTGTTCGGCGGATCGAGGTCGGAGAGTGTCACCGCGCCTTCGAACCGCGCGCTCACCGGCCCCACCTTGAGCACCACCTTCGCGCTCATCTGGGTATCGGAGCTCTTCACCAGTTCCTGGCAGCCCGGGATGCAAAGCTTCAGAACTTCCGGATCGTTGAGAGCCTGCCAGACCACCGCGCGGGGGGCCGGAATGCGCTGTTCGCCACTCATGTCCATGTGCGTATCTCCCGTCCGCTTCAGGCTGGCGTGTCGATGCCGCCGAGGCAGAGGTATTTGATCTCCAGATAGTCCTCGATGCCGTATTTCGAGCCCTCACGGCCGAGCCCCGACGACTTCACGCCGCCGAACGGCGCGACCTCGGTCGAGATGAGCCCCTCATTGATGCCGACGATGCCCGCCTCGATGGCCTCCGCCACGCGGAAGATGCGGCCCACGTCCCGGCTGTAGAAATAGGCCGCGAGGCCGAACTCGGTGGCGTTGGCAAGCGCGATCGCCTCGGCCTCCGTCTCGAACCGGATCAGTGGAGCGACCGGCCCGAATGTCTCCTCGGAGAAGATGAGTGCATCCTTCGGCACGTCGGCCAGAACGGTCGGCTCGAAGAAGCTGTGACCGAGGGCATGAGGCTGTCCACCGGTGACGATGCGGGCGCCTTTAGCCACTGCGTCGGCGATGTGTTCCTCCACTTTTGCGACGGCGGCAGCATTGATGAGCGGCCCCTGGGTGACGCCCTCCGCCATTCCAGGGCCGACCTTCAGCCGCCCCACCGCATCGGCCAGCTTTAAGGCGAAGGTGTCGTAGACACCGGCCTGCACCAGGAAACGGTTGGCGCACACGCAGGTCTGCCCGGTGTTGCGATATTTGGAGGCCATGGCGCCCTTGACCGCCTCATCAAGGTCGGCGTCGTCGAAGACGATGAAGGGCGCGTTGCCGCCCAGCTCCATGCTGGTCTTCTTCACCGTCGGCGCGCACTGGGCGAGGAGCAGTGCGCCCACGCGTGTGGACCCGGTGAACGACAGCTTGCGCACGAGGGGGTTCTCGCACAGCTCTTTGCCCGTCTCGGAAGAGGGGCCGGTGATGATGTTGCAGACACCGGGCGGCAGGCCCGCGCGCTCGGCCAGCACACCCAGCGCGAGGGCGGAGAAAGGCGTCTCACGCGCTGGACGGATCACCCCGGTGCAGCCGGCGGCCCAGCCCGGCCCGGCCTTGCGGGTGATCATGGCCGAGGGGAAATTCCAGGGCGTGATGGCGGCAAAGACGCCGATGGGCTCCTTCTGCACGATGATGCGCCGGCCCGGCAGGGGGGCGGGAATGGTGTCGCCATAGACGCGCTTCGCCTCCTCGGCGAACCACTCGATGAAGCCGGCCGCGTAGGCGATCTCGCCCTTGGCTTCGGCGAAGGGCTTGCCCTGTTCGGCGGTCATGATGCGGGCGAGATCGTCCTGGTTCGCCATCATCAGATCGAACAGGCGCCGCAGGACTGCTGCGCGCTCCTTGCCCGTCCTCGCCCGCCAGCTCTTCTGCGCGGCGTGGGCCACACCGATGGCCCGCGCGACTTCAGCGCGCGACAGCGCGGGCACATGGCCGATGAGCGTGCCATCCGCCGGATTGGTGACGGCGATCGTCGCGCCGCTCGCCGCGGACACCCATTCGCCGCCAATAAGGTTCGCTTCGCGGAAGAGGCTCGGATCCGCGAGGCCGAGCGTCGCGGCGGAATTCTTGTCGGTCATTGCGCCTTCTCAGCTTTGGAAGTCCACGACGAGACGCACGACGGAGCCGTCATGCAGCCGATCGAAGCCTTCGTTGATGTCTTCGAGCGGGATGCGCCCGCTCATCAGGCGGTCCACGGGCAGACGGCCCGCCTTGTAAAGCTCGATGTAGCGCGGCACGTCGCGCACCGGCACGCAGGTGCCGATATAGCTGCCCTTCACCGTGCGTTCTTCCGCGACGAGGCTCACGATGTTCACCGGCAGCACGGCATCCGGCGGTGGCAGGCCGGCGGTGACGGTGGTGCCGCCGCGCTTCGTCATCTTGTAGGCATTCTCAAGCGCCCGCGCGGAGCCGGCGAACTCGAACACGAAATCCGCGCCGCCGCCCGTCAGCGCCCGCACCTGCTCGATGGCATCGGGCGCGCGAGCATCGACGACGCCGGTGGCACCGAGGTCCTTGGCCAGTTGCAGCTTTTCCGGCGACAGGTCCACCGCGACCACCCGAGCGGCGCCCGCTGCCAGAGCCCCGAGGACGGCGGCGAGACCCACGCCGCCAAGCCCGACCACAGCCACCGTCTCGCCTGCCTGCACACGGGCTGTGTTCACCACCGCGCCGACCCCCGTCAGCACGGCGCAACCGAACAGCGCGGCGACGTCGAGGGGGACATCCTTGTCTATCCGGACCAATGAGCGGCGCGACACGACCGCATGGTCGGCGAAGGCGGAGCATCCGAGGTGATGATGAATGGTCTCCGCGCCCTCGTGCAGCCGGATCGCGCCAGTCAGCAATTCGCCCTTGCCGTTCGCCACCGCACCGGGCTCGCACAGGGCGGGGCGGCCCTGCGAGCAGGGCTGGCAATGGCCGCAACTGGGCATGAACACCATGACCACGTGATCGCC
>JAEWBL010000605.1 GCA_023391175.1 Pseudomonadota bacterium | reverse complement strand
CGGCCGCGGCGGGCGAGATCCTCCATGCTCACGAAGGGAACCGCGCGGGTGGCGGCAAGGCGCTCGCCCCAGTCGGCGTGGAAACCATCCACCTGCCGGAAGCCGAGGCGGAGGGCGAGAGCACCATCCTCCCGCCGTTCCAGCGTGTTGTCGTGATGGCTGAAATTGACGTCCACGGGCCGCACCTCCACCCCATGCTCGCGGGCATCGCGCACGATCTGCGCCGGGGCGTAGAAACCCATGGGCTGGGCGTTGAGCAGGGCGCAGGCAAAGGCGGCCGGGTGGCGGCACTTGATGTAGGAGGAGATGTAGACGAGCTTGGCGAAGGAGGCGGCATGGCTTTCGGGAAAGCCGTAGCTGCCGAAGCCCTTGATCTGCTCGAAGCAGCGCTGGGCGAAGTCGCGCTTGTAGCCGCGCGCCACCATGCGCTCCACCATCATGCTTTCGAATTCCTGGATGGTGCCGAGATTGCGGAAGGTGGCCATGGCCCGGCGCAGGCGGTTCGCCTCCTTGTCGGAGAAGCAGGCGGCGACCATGGCGAGTTTCATGGCCTGCTCCTGGAAAAGCGGTACGCCCATGGTCTTGCCGAGCACCACCCGAAGCTCGTCCTTGTCGCCGAAGTCAGGGGAGGGGGAGGGATAGTCCACCGCCTCCAGCCCGTTGCGGCGCCTGAGATAGGGGTGGACCATGTCGCCCTGGATCGGCCCCGGCCGCACGATGGCGACCTGGATCACGAGATCGTAGAATTCCTTCGGCTTCAGGCGCGGCAGCATGTTGATCTGCGCCCGGCTCTCCACCTGGAAGACTCCGATGGAATCCCCGCGCTGGAGCATGGCGTAGACGTCCTGTTGCTCGCGCGGCACGTCGGCGAGGCCCCAGTCGATGCCCTCGTGCTCGCGCATCAGGTCGAGCGCCTTGCGGATGCAGGTGAGCATGCCGAGCGCCAGCACATCCACCTTCATCAGGCCGAGCACGTCGATGTCGTCCTTGTCCCATTCGATGAAGGTGCGGTCCGCCATGGCCGCGTTGCCGATGGGCACGGTGTCGTCCAGCCGCTCACGGGCGAGGACGAAGCCGCCCACATGCTGGGAGAGGTGGCGGGGCGCGCCCATCAGGCGGCCGGCCAGTTCCACAGCACGGCGGATGAAGGGGTTTGACGGGTCGAGCCCCGCCTCGCGGATGTGCGCGTCGGAAATGTCACGGCCCCAGCTGCCCCACTGGGTGGAGGCGAGGCGCGCCGTGACATCCTCGGTGAGGCCGAGGGCCTTGCCTACATCGCGGATGGCGCTGCGCGGGCGGTAGTGGATGACGGTGGCGACGATGCCGGCGCGGTGGCGGCCGTATTTCTCGTAGATGTGCTGGATCACCTCCTCACGCTTCTCGTGCTCGAAATCCACATCGATATCCGGTGGCTCGCGCCGCTCGGCGGAGATGAAACGGGCGAAGAGAAGGTCGTTGTCGTTAGGGTCCACGGAGGTAATGCCGAGCACGTAGCACACTGCGGAATTGGCGGCCGAACCGCGCCCCTGGCAGAGGATGCCTTTGCTCTCGGCGAAGCGCACGATGTCGTGGATGGTGAGGAAATAGGGGGCGTATTCGAGCTGCTGGATGAGGGCCAGCTCGTCCTTGAGCAGCTTTTCCACCTTCTCGGGGATGCCGGCCGGATAGCGCACGGCGGCGCAGCGCCAGGTCAATTCCTCCAGCCACGCCTGCGGCGTCCAGCCGGGGGGCACCGGTTCCTCGGGATAGTCGTATTCCAGCTCCTTGAGAGTGAAATCGATGCGGGCGAGGAGCGACGCGGTCTCCGCCACCGCCTCGGGAGCATCGCGGAACAGGCGGGCCATCTCGGCGGTGGGCTTGAGGTGGCGCGCGGCGTTCGCCAGAAGCCGCCGCCCCGCCTCGGCGATGGTGGTGCCCTCGCGCACGCAGGTGAGGATGTCCTGCAGATCGCGCTCCTCGGGCGTTGCATAAAGCACTTCGTTCACCGCCAGCAGCGGCACGCCGGCCGTACGTGCGCAGATCTTGAGGGAGGCAAGGCGCCGGCGATCGGCACCGGAGAATGGCATGTCGACGCCGAGCCACACCGCGCCGGGGGCGGCCTCCGAGAGGCGGGAGAGGAGGGGCGGAAGCTCGCTTGCCTCTTCGCCGGGCAGCACGATGAGCATCAGGTCGCGGGCGTCGGCGAGGAGGTCGGCGAGGGACAGATGGCAGTCGCCCTTCTTCGCCCGCCGGTTGCCGGTGGTCAGCAGGCGGCAGAGCCGGCCCCAGCCGGCGCGTGTCGAGGGATAGGCGATGATGTCTGCCGTGCCGTCGCAGAAGACGAGTCGCGTTCCCGTCACCAGCCGGAAGGCACGGGCGCGGGCGGCGACGGCGCGCTTGGCATCCGCCTCGGGATCCTCGGCTTCCAGATCCTCGTCGAGGGTACGCAGATCCTCCAGCGCGCTATAGGCCCGCACCACGCCGGCCACTGTGTTGCGGTCGGCGATGCCGAGGCCATCGAGACCGAGGCCGACAGCGGTGCGCACCAGATGGGCCGGCGCGCTCGCCCCCCGCAGGAAGGAGAAATGCGAGGCCGCAGCCAGCTCGGCATAGACGGGCTCGCTCACGGGAACAGGCCGTGCAGGAACCAGCGGGGCGCCGAGGTCTCCCGCCCGTAGGTGCCTTCGCGATAAAGCCAGAAGCGCCGACCCTGCGTGTCTTCAACGCGGAAATAATCGCGGGTGAGGCTGCGGCTCCCGGCATCGAGGGCGGTCCACCATTCCGGGGCGATGCGCTCCGGACCCTCGGCTCGCGCCACCTCGTGCAGCACGCGCCGCCAGCGGAAGCGCAGAGGCGGGCCGTCCGGCACCTGGGCCAAAGTCTCCACCGGCTCGGGGGTGGGAAACAGGGCGGGGGGGCGGGCGAGGGGGGCATCGGCGGCGGCCGGCTCGGCCCAGTTGTGCGCGAGCGCTTCCCTGTTGCGCCATGCCTTTTGCGCTGGCACCCGCATGGCGGCGCGCTCGGGAATATGGCTGTCCTGCGCGGCGAGGCAAGTGACGCGGCGCGGCCCGAGCCGGGCGGAGAGGGTATCCACCAACTGGTCCAGCCCCGCGCCCGCGGGCTCGGTGCCAAAGCCGGACTGGGTGGCGGCCAGCGGTTCGGCGGCGGTGACGGACAGGCGGATCACGTCATAGCCGAAGCCGGGATCGAGCGGATCGGCCAGCGCCGCCAGCCGCTCGCGGAACAGGCCGGCAAGGCGGGCGCCATCACGGAGCGGTGCCGCCGTGCCTGCCGCCACCCGCCGCACCGCGCCATCGCTGCGGAAGAAGGCGGCCTCGAAGCGGCGGCCGCCCTCGCCGTGCCGCTCCAGCACACCGATGATGTCGCGCGCGAGGTCTGCAAGCACGGCGCGGGCGGTCGCTTCGTCGCCCATGGGTTCTGCGAAGCGCCGTTCCGCCTCATAGACGGGCAGGGGATTGAGCGGGGAGATGGGCGGGGAAGCCGCGCCGCAC
>JAEWBL010000552.1 GCA_023391175.1 Pseudomonadota bacterium | reverse complement strand
ACGCGACGTTGGCCTGGGTTGCACGCAGGTCGGCGGCCACCGCGTCCATGGCGGACTGGCTCACCTGGTTGGCCAGCGCCAGCTCGCGCGAGGGCTTCAGCGAGGCGCCGATGATGGCCACGATGAGGGCGAGCACCAGCCCGCCGCCGCCCACCGTCACGGCCGCCCAGATCGGCCCCATGGACTGCTCCAGCGCCAGGAACAGCGCCACGCCCAGCATCACCACGCCGAAGCTCGCCACCAAGGCGGCGAAGGCGAACAGGCCCGTGCGCGCCGCGATGTGGCGCAGGTGGATTTCGGCGATGATGGTGTTGGTGCGCAGCAGAATCTTCAGATTCCGCGAAAGCTGGTCGAAGTTCATCCCGCGTCCCTTCCTCTGCGCACCCGCCGGACCGGCTGGAGCAGCGAACCCGCCACCGCGCCGGCCAGAAACGATACCGCCATCCACATCAAGGGGTTCATCCGCACCGTCCGCCGGGCGGTCCTGCCGCCGGCGGCGGCCGCCGCCTCAGGTCCGCTCGGCGGGTCCTTCGCCATGGCCGCCTTCAGCGCCACCCCCGCCAGCTCGCTCTGGAGCCCGACCAGCTCGGATTCCCGTTCGTCGCCCATGCCGCCTCCCGGATCGTCTCCGGGCCGCCTGAGAGGGAAGCACCGTGCGCGTCCCTGTCAAGCCGCCCTGCGCAAGCAACAACTGCCGGATCGGTCGATTGATCCGCGTGCGCGACTTCAAGGCGGTGGAAAGAGGCTTTAGCATCCGCCTCCCGCCCAAGGACGATCCCCCAAAGAAGGCCTGCCCCCAATGAGCCCGACCGCCGCGCCACGCACCCTCGACTATTTCTTCTCCAGCGTGAGCCCCTGGACCTTCCTCGGCCATCGCCCGGTGATGGCGGTCGCCGCGCGCCACGGGGTGGAGGTGCGGTTCCACCCGGTGTCCCTCGGCCCGGTCTTCGCCGAGACCGGCGGGCTGCCGCTGTCGAAGCGCGCCCCGCCGCGCCAGCGCTACCGCATCCTCGAGCTTCAGCGCTGGCGCGAGAAGCGCGGCGTGGCGCTGAATGTCCATCCCGCCCACTGGCCGTTCGACGGCACGCTGGCCGACCACACAATCATCGCCGCCGTCGAGGCCGGCCACGCCCCCGGCGACCTGATGGAGCACATCTTCTCCGGCGTCTGGGTGCGGCAGGAAAATCTCGGCCTGCCCGAGGTCATCGCCGCCTGCGCCGACGCCGTGGGCCTGCCCGGTGCCGAATTGGTGGCCGCCGCGGGCGAGGAGAAGATCGCCGCGCTCTATCTGGAGAACCGCGCGAAGGCGCTCGCCGCCGATGTGTTCGGCGCGCCGTCCTACGTGCTCGACGGGGAGGTGTTCTGGGGCCAGGACCGCATCGACCTGCTGGACGAGGCGCTCACCTCCGGGCGTGCGCCCTACCGTCCGGACGTGGGCTGAAGGCTCCCGCCCCCTTCCGGCCCCGATCGGCGTGCTTATCTAGCGGATGTGACGCGGCGGAATGGCCGCGTGACGCGGACGCTGGATTTGGAGGCGCGCATGGTCTTCCCGGCAGCCCCGGCGCATTCGGCCGGGCTTCCCCTCGCGGCGGCCCTCGCCGCGACTCTCCTGGCGGCGCCCGCCCTCGCGCAGGGGCCGCTACAGGTGCCGGTGCCGCCCGGCGACACCGTTGCGCCGCGCTTTTCCTTCGCCCCGGTGGAGGGCGGCGCGCTGAAGCTCAACCGGGAGACCGGCCGCGTCTCCTTGTGCGCCAAGCGGGGCACCGCCTTTACCTGCGAGGCGGTTCCGGATTCGCGCGATGCCTACGAGGCGGAGATCGCCCGGCTCCAGGCGGAAAACGAGAGCCTGCGCCGTTCGGCCCAGCTTCCGCCCATTCCCCCGCTTCCGCCGAGCACCGGCCCCAACGCCAGCCCCGACACGTCCGACATGGATCGCGCCTTCGCCTATGCAGAGCGCTTCTATCGCCGCCTCAGGGGAATGATCGACGAATTCCGCGCCCCCAACGGGCAGGAGAAGCTGTGAGGAACCGGCTCGCATACCCCGACCGCCGTCGTCCTCCGGCTTGACCGGAGGACCCATGGCATCGTTTGCCCCGGCCATCGGAAGCGTGCGCGGGTGGGCAGATGGGCCCTCCGGTCACGCCGGAGGGCGACGGTTGGAAGGAGCGGGAAGGTCGAAAACCGCTGGGACCTCCCCTCAAAAATCCGCCAGATACCCGTCGATGCGCTTCAGCGCCTGGTCGGAGATGGTGCCGGGGAAGGCGATGAAGACGTGGCAGCCGCCGGGGTAGACCTCCAGCTCGGCGTCGTTGCCCGCCGCAGCCCAGGCATTGGACATGAACAGCGTATCGTCCACCAGCGCGTCGCGACTGCCGACGATGAACAGCGCCTTGGGCAGGCCCTTGAGGGGGGCGAGGAGGGGCGAGACGTCCGCATCGTCCGCCTTGCCCTGAAGGCGCAGGTAGTTGTTGACGAAGAAGGTGATGTCGCGCGTGTTCAGCACCAGCGGCAGGTCGCCCCAGTTGCGGGCGGAGGGCGTGAGGCGCAGGTCGTAGCAGCCGGCGGTGAGCACGGCGGCGGAGAAGGGCGCGATGGCGTGGCGGTCGCGCAGGCGCAGGAGGGTGACGACGGCGAGTGTCGCGCCGCCCGATTCGCCGCCGATGGCGAAGCGCTCGGTACCAAAGCGGGCCTTGCCCTCTTTCACCAGCCAGAGCGCCGCCGCCTCGCAATCGTCCGGGCCGGCGGGATAGGGTTCTTCCGGCGCCAGCGCATAGTCCACCGAGACGACGGCGAGGCCGCAATTGCCGGCGATGCGGTCGAGCAGCGCCTCGTTCTCGCGCGCCGAGCCCACCGTCCAGCCGCCGCCGTGGATGTGGAGATAGACGCCCTTCGGCGCGCCATCCGGCAGGAAAATGCGCACCGGCACGGGGCCGCGTGGGCCGGGGATGGTCTCCACCGAGGCGCGCGGGCTTTCCGGCGCCAGCGGGAAAGTGCCCTTGCCGGCGAGGCGGGCGGCGCGGATCTCGGCCAGCGGCGGCGCCCAGCGGTCCGGGATCGCGGAGAGGGCTTTCACGATGGCATCGTTGACCATGCGCGTGTCGGGCGCGACGGCCGCAGCAGAGAACACGGCGGGATCGAGAACCAGCTTCGACATTGAACGACCCTGATGGTTCGGGAATAAACGCCCGGAATGCGCCGTGCGACAGGTTCCAACTCGTACGTGGCGGGCTTGAGCCGTGCAAGCAGGAGGAGAGATCACCATGGCGCGCACCAGCCGCACCCCGGCGCGGGGCGGGGGGGGCGGGCGCCCCCCCCCCGCGGCCC
>JAEWBL010000507.1 GCA_023391175.1 Pseudomonadota bacterium | reverse complement strand
TGATGTACTGTTGCAGCGCCGCCGTCATCTGTGCGGTGTCCGAGGTCGGCATCTTGGCGCCGTACTTCCCCGCCCAGCCGCCCACGTTCTGGTTGGCCGCCACGGCCTTGGCGTATTCCAGTTCCGCCTTCGCGTCGGCGAGGGCCTTCTCCGCATTCTCCACATGCTGATCGCCGAGCCTCTTCAGCTCTGCGGCCGCCCCGGGCACGCGAGCCTTCACTTCGGAGATGGCCTTGTCCAGCTGCCCCATCGCGTCCCGGTGGGCTTGGCTCGCCACCTTCGCCTGATCCTGCCGAAGGGAGAGCGCGGCGATGGTCCCCACCAGTGCGGCCAGGGCGAGGCCCCAAGGGCCGCCCAGCACCCGCAGCGCTGCGGCAAGGCCAGCGCTCGCGACCGTTGCCACCCGCTGGCCAGCGGCCACCGTAAGGATAGTGGCGTTCAGAGCGGTCATCTGCACGCCAGCCGTGGCAGCTGCCGCCGTCGCCGAGGCGATGGACGCCACCAGAGGGCCGAGCGTGGCGCCAGCGGCGAGCGCACCGAAAGCTGCGGCGATGGCGATGATCTCAGACTGATAGTTCCGCAGGGCGGCGGCGCCCTCGATCACGCCGCTCTTCAAGGCAACCTCGATGCGGAGCGCAAGCTGGTCGAACTCGCGCGTCACCTTCCGCGCCTCTTCGGCCACGTCCTTCGTCAGGATCACACCAAGGCCGCGCGCTTCCGCTCGCGCCCGGCCGATGGCGCCCACACCTTGATCCATGAGCCGCACGAACTGCTCGCCGCCCGTGCCGCCGAAGATCTCATCAGCGATGCGGATTTGCCCGGCCTTGGAGAAGCCCTTGATCTTGTCAATGATCTCCTCGAAGAGCGCGGCGGGGTCTTCCAGCTTCTTCTTCAGCTCTGTGGCGCTGTAGCCGAGGCGTTTGAACGCCTCCTCGCTCGAACCTGCACCCGTCCGGATGAATTCATCCGCGCGCAGTTGCATTTCCTTGAGGCCATCGCTCAAGGCATCCACACCGACGCGGCCCTGTTCGGCGGCGTACTTCAGCTCCTGAAAGGGCTCGAAGGCCACGCCAGCCTTCTGCGCTTCGGCGGCAAGGTCCGCGACCGAAGCCGCCGCCTGCCTGAGTGTGGTGATCGCGCCGGCGATGCCCCCGCCCGCGAGGATGCCGGCGCCGCCGAGCGCGCCGAAGGTGGCGGCAATGGATGCGCTGGCGCCGGAGAAGGCCGCCTTGAGGTTGACCGCAGACGCCTCGGCCCGCTTTTCGATGGCAGTGAACCGCGAGCTTGCGGTCTTCTGCGCCTTTTCGAAGTTCTTCTCAAAGTCACGGATCCGCGCCTCAAGAGCTACGACAAGGCGTTCGTCTTCGCTAGCCATTGAGGAACTCCATCAATTCTTTGAAGTCATCCGGAGAATCAAACACGCTGCCGCCCGCGTCGCCGGCCGCCGCCCGCGCAACCGCCATTGCGCATGCCACCGCTCCGTCGATCCGGTCGCGGCTCTTGCCCTTGTGAAACATCCTGTTGCCGGCGGTGTCTGTGTGGACAGCGATGTTGTCGAAGTTCCACCGCAGCACGGGATGGGCCCCATGGGTGAAGCGCTTCCCCACGATGGCCCGCTCCAGCTCTTTCACCGCCGGTGCCATGGTCATCCAGCCTTGCCGCATCTCCACCGCTGGCAAGCCCTCATCGAGGAGCGTGTTCAGGGTATTGCGGGCAAGGTGCGGATCAAACGCGATCTCCTGCACGCGGAAGCGGGTGCAGAGGGTGCGGATCGTGTCTTCCACCACCCGGAAGTCCACCACGTTGCCAGGCGTCGGGGTGATGAAGCCGCGCTCTGCCCATAGCGGATAGGGCACGCCATCGCGTTCGGCACGGTTGCGCAGATTGTCGGCGGGGCAGAAGTACCAGGGATGGACGATGTAGCCGTCTGCCCCGTCACGCCACGCGGCGACAACACAGGTGAGGTCGCCGTTGGAGGACAGGTCCACACCGAGCCAGCAGGGTTCGCCTTCGAGGGCATCCAGATCAACGGGCGCGGCGCCCTCGTCGTAGACCTCCATATCAACGAACGGATCGGCAGAGTGATCCTGCCAGATATTCAGGTTGAGCTGGCAGAAGGCCGAGCGCTCTCCGGGCTTCCGGGCGGCTTCCCGCGCGAGTTGGCGCAAGCCCTCAATGCTCGGATAGCCATGGGCGAGGCCGGGGTTCACCCGGTGCCAGACGGCCTCGTCGCGCCAATCCTCATCGCGCCCGGCTTCGAAGAGAATCGGCAGGATGGAGGGATCATCCACCTCGCCGCGGGCCACCTTGCGGGCGTCTTCCACGATGTCGTGAGCGATGTTCTCCTGCCCCCGTCCGGCGGTGGTCGCCACCATGAGGAGGGAGCCGGCCGTCTTCACCAGGCCGGACTTCAGCACATCCCACAGGTCGCGCTTGGGCCAAGCATGCAGCTCATCGGCAATGACGAAGAGAGGCGTCCGACCGTGCTGAGTCCCGGCCTCGGCCGCGATGGCCTCATAGAAGGCCCCGCGCCGCTTGTTCACGATCCTGTTCTTGTACTCCTGCGGGCTGGTGATCGCCTTCAGCTCGGGGACCATGTTGATGATCGACATGGCCTCATCGAGGGCGATGCGCGCTTGTTTCCGGTCGGCCGCCGCGGAGATGATCTCGCTGTTGTTCACGCGCTCCGAGCCGAAGGTGTGGAGGATCGCGCAGGCAGCACAGAGCGAAGTCTTCCGGTTGCCGCGCGGCAGCAGCAGAACCACGGTGCGCACGATGCGGCTTCCGTCCTGATGGCACGGCCCGTAGATGCGGCGGATGATCCGCTCCTGCCAAGGGTCGAGATGCAAAACATGGTCTGGCCGGCGGCTCTTCGGGTGCTTGAGCCCGCGCAGGAAGCGCACAGCCATCTCGCCCCTGCCGAAGGGGTCCGGGATCTCGGAGCCGTCATAGATCCATGCGGGGAACGTGCTGGTCACAGCTCGGTGCCTCCGAACAGATTGGGTTGCGCCGGATCGTTCGCCCCCTCCTTGATGCCCGGCCGGCCACGGCTTGCCGGCGTCAGGCCCATCTCGGTCGCCATCTGCCGGGCCTGCGTCATGGCATCCGAGAGGATCGCGAGAGCAGGGTGCTTCTTCGGGCCGCTGGGGCCTTTGAAGGTCATGCCCTCCTCCTTGAGGATGCGGTTGGCCTCGGCCACCTGGCCGACTGCGACGCAGTAATTGGTGAAGATGGGAAGGTCAGACAGCGAGAGCGTGCGCCGCTCATTGAGCAGCATGGGAAGCACGCGCAGCCATTCCGACCGCGCGTCGTCGGACAGCCAGTCCGGCGGCGCGGGAACGCCATCTCGCGGCGGTTCATCGGCAGGGGGGATTTCTGCTTTGATGCCCCTCATTGGCCCCTCGCCACGGTTCGCAGCTCAAGGCCCTGCCGCCGGCCGATCTCCTTCACCTCCTTGATGTCGTAGGCGACGCCCCCGAAGAGCACGCGATCGCGCACGGTCACGCCGTCGAGGTAGCGGATCCGGAAGATCGCCGCCGCCTCGCCCGCGAGCCCGGCGCCCTGGAGAAACTCACTGGTGCTCGCCTGGAGCAACGCCGCGCGAATCTCGGCCACCGTCGCCCATGTGGTGGTGACGGTGCCGAACTCGTCGCGGGTTTCGGTCGCGCGCTGGATCGAGATGGTGCGATCAAGGCTCCCGGCTCTCACGGCGCCACCTCCGCAAGACAATCGACGGTGACGATTCCGTGCGCCGTCTCGCCGTCTGGATCGCGCAGGAAGCGCGCCTCGCGCACCACTGTGGAGACGGCCCGATGGCCGCCCTCAAGGCCGAGAGGCTGGTGCTCTACTGCCGAGGTGATCGCGCCCGCGATGGCGCGTGCCGCCGGCATGCTCTTGGTCCATACATGGAGCATGGCGAAGATGCGCCGGTGGTTCGCCGTGAAGGTGATGACCTCGCGCAGAACTTGGCCCTCGCCGAACAGGATCGAGGGAAAGCG
>JAEWBL010000480.1 GCA_023391175.1 Pseudomonadota bacterium | reverse complement strand
CCCGACGCCGTGTGGAAGATCGCGGGCGATTTCGCCGGCATCGGCGCCTGGCATCCCATGGTGAAGGCGGTGAAGGCCAAGGGCGGCAACGCGGCCGGCGCAGAGCGCGTGCTGGTGCTGGAGAAGGGCGAGATCGCCGACGGCCTCGATGATGTCGATGCGGCCCAGCGCACCCTCTCGTGGCGGCTCAACACGGAGAATGTGGAGGCGCTGCCGGTGAGTTTCTACACCATCACCCTCAGCGTGAACGACGCAGGCGCAGGCAAGAGCGAGGTGGTGATGGCCGGCCGCTTCTATCGCGGCGACACGTCCAATTTCCCGCCCGACGAACTGAATGACGAGGCCGCCGTGGCCGCCATGACGGCCTTCTTCGAGGCCGGCGTCAACGGGCTCAAGACCAAGGCCGAAGGCAAGTGAGGTTGTCGGCGGCGCTCGCCGTCCTCTCACTCGCCCTCCTCGCCCTCGGCTGGAGCTTGCCCGCCATCGCCGGCACCCTCCTTGCCGTCTGCCAGGGTGCAGCGGAGGTGAACGTGATCGACACCGCGACGGCCGCGGTGACGGCGCGGGTGAAGGTGGACAAGGTGCCGGCCGCGATCGCGCTTTCTCCGGATGGCGCCTTTGCCTTCATCACCCATCCGGACATCGGCCTCCTCACCCGGATCGATGTGAAGGCACGGACGGTCACGGCCACCGCTCGCATCGGCGGCCAGCCGTTCGGCATCGCAACGGCGCCGGACGGGGCGGCGCTCTATGTCGGCGATTGGTCCGGCGACAGGATTCTCCGCGTCGATCCGCGCACCCTTGCCATCACCGGCACGCTTGGCGTGGGCCGTGCCCCGGCCCATCTCGCCATCGATCCGGACGGCCGCACGCTCTACAGCGCCGACCGGGAAAGCGATGCCGTGAGCCTCATTGCCCTGCCCGCCTTCACCCGCACCGGCGCCCTCCCGGTGGGCCGCGCGCCCTATGCGCTCGATGCCTCCGATCCGGCCCTCGTGGCGGTGGCGGATGTGCGCAGCGGGGATGTTACGCTGATCGTCAAGGCGGATCACCGCGCGACGCGGATCGGCGGCATGAAGATGCCCTATGGCGTCGCCTTCCTGCCCGGCCGGGGACTTCTGCTCGCCACTGACCAGCAGGCAGGCACGCTGAACCTGATCGATCCTGAGACGGCCTCCATCACCAAGCGCCTGCGCCTTGGCGGCTCGCCCGAGGACGTTCTCGTGGATGGGGCGACCGGGCGAGCCTATGTGGCCGAGTGGTTCGCCAACCGCGTCACGGTGGTGACCCTCGATGATTTCGCCATCACCGCCCGCATCCCGGTCTGCGACGGGCCGCGGGTGATGGCGCTGGTGCCCTGAGGCCCGAAATTCCGCTTGCGCCCACGTTTCAGCCGCGGTCCGTATGGCCGGGACTGCGGGAACGGGGCCATGCACGAAATCTCACTCATCTTCACCTGCCTTCTGATCGGCATCGTGCTGCGCTGGTCCGGCCGTCTGCCGGACACCGCCACCAAGGCTTTCGGCGGCTGGGTCATCAATGTCGCCCTGCCAGCGGCCGCGCTCAGGAGCGTCCATGACCTGAAGATGGATGACGGCTGGTGGCTGGCCGCGGCGACACCGTGGATGGGCGCGCTCCTCGCGATCCTCGTGGTGGTGCCGCTTTGCCGGGCGTTCGGCTGGTCGCATCGGCGGGCCGGCGCGCTGCTTCTGGTGGGTGGCTGGGGCAACACCTCGTTTGTCGGCCTGCCCATGATCGCGGCCTTCGCCGGCAGCCAATGGCTGGGGCTGGGCATCGTCATCGACCTGTTCGGCTCCTACCTCGCCTTGTCCACACTGGGCCTTGCCATCGCCGCCGTGGCGAGCGCGGGGCATTTCGACTGGCGGGCGGTGGCCAAGCGCATCGGCACCTTCCCGCCCTTCTGGGCCATCCTGATCGCCTTCGCCACCAATGACCTGCCGCGCCCCGACTGGCTCGACCAACTGGTCGAGGCGCTGGCCCAGACGCTCACCCCCATTGCCTTGGCGGCTGTAGGCTATGCCCTTCGTTTTGATCGCATTTCCGGCCGTGTCGGCGCGCTGGCGGTGGGGCTCGGCTATCGGCTGGTGCTGGCGCCGCTGGCGATTTTCCTGATGTATGCGGCACTGGGACGAACCGGCGATCCGGTGGCGCAGGTGGCGATGCTGGAGATGGCCATGCCGCCCATGCTGGGCGCCAGCATCATCGCGCTCGACCACGATCTGGAGCCGGACCTCGTGGCCCTCGTCATCGGCATCGGCGTGCCGCTTTCCATGCTCACGGCGTGGACGTGGTGGGGCCTCGTCATCCACCCATGACCGGCGGGACGCCCACGGCAAAGCCTTGGCACTGCAGAGATTTCAGGCTGACCGCCCCCTGCCTGACGGCGAGGCGGACAGGCCCGCCGGGGGGGCGATGGTAGAGGTCGCCATGGGCTGTGAGGAACGCGTCCTGCTCCGCCTCCGGCGCAAACGACATGCCGTCCAGATAGTGATGGCCGTTGCGTTCCACATGGGTGAGACCCAGCAGGGAGACGAGGGCGAGGTCCTGCTGGGTGCTGATGCCGGACCAGGTGCAAAGGTCTTCTGCAGAAAGGAAAAATCGGCTTTCGCCCAACTCCGCGTTGCGCTTCTCGATGCGGGCGGCGTTGAGGATGGATTTGTAGAAGCCCTTGCAGGTCTTGGTGGAAACACCCTGATATCCCAATGAGATAGCCTTGGGGAAGGCATCCAGGGTGGCGTCCGATTCGTCGATCATCACGGGCTTCAGGGATGCCAGTGCCCCCACCTCCCGCTCCAGAGCGACGGCGCGGCGGATGGGTTGCTCGATATAGAGGGTGGAAGCGCAAAGCCTTGAAAGTGCAGGCGTTTCCGACATGCGCCGCCACAGTTCGACGATGCCGTTCACGTCCGAATACTGCTCGTTGCCATCCAAAGTGACGTGATATGGGGCAGGACCGGCGTCCAGCACCGCGGCGATGCGGGTGAGGCGGTCGAGATCGGCGGCGATGTCGCCGCCCGCCTTCAGCTTGTAGAAGCGGCAGCCGTAGGTTTTGACAACGTCCTCAAGGGTTTGCGGCAGGCCGTCTTCCGGCCCGTCGAGGGGATCGGCGGCCGTTAGGGCGTCCACCATGCCCACCGTATGGCGCACCCCGATGGTATCCTGAGGCCGCAAATTGCCCAGGAATTGAGCGATGTCGAAGCCCTCAAGGTCCCCGGTCAAGCCGGAGCTAACGGTGATACCTGCGACGTTGCCCCGGATCATCGCCGCGAAGGACAAGCCGAGCATCCGCCCGGTCGCATCCAGAATGGCCCGGTCCACCAGCGCCGGGCCGTAGGAGGCGACCAGCGGATTGAGCCCCAGCGCCGCGCAACGCGCCTGCTGCTCCTTGTAAACGCTGGTGGAAAGGCCGAACGGCGTGTCCGCCGGCAAGGCGGCGTATAACTCCAGCGCGATCGCCAGCGAGGCTCGGAGCTGCTCCACATTATCATCGTCGGAGAGCGCGGGGTTCTTGTCGAACCATTTGGGCAGAAGGCACTCGGCGGCGATGCCCACCGCGCCGCGCCCGTCCGCCGCCACGATCCGCACGGTGAGTTCCGCCTGCCGCACCTCTCGCAGCGTGGCGACCCCGAAGCGGAACGGCATGCGCAGCTTTGCCGCGCGCTCGCGCAGGTTCGCCTCGGCCAGCCGCACGCGCGGCGCCGCGTCCTCTCCCATGATTTTATCCTTGTATGTCCGCTGGTTATTCCACCATGCGCGGGAAGGCGCCGCTGCGGGCGCGGGCCTCCAGCGGCCAGGTCTCGCCCAGGCGGCGGGTGGTCGCCATCACGAAGGAGCCGCAGCTTTCGAGGTCCGCCCGGCTCATGCGGTTGGTGGGGGCCGCAAGGCTCACCACGCCCACGCATTCGGGCGCGCCGCCCAGCGTCGAGGCGAGGATGGGGGCGGCGACTGCCCCCACGCCCAGCTCGTTCTCCTCATAGCTCAGCGCGAAGCCGCGCCGTGCCACCTCCTCCAGCTCCGCGCGGATGTCGGAAATGGAGGTCTTGGAATACGCGGTCGAAGCCTCGATTCCCTGGTGCATCAACAGTTTGAGCGCATCGGCGAAGGGCAGCGTCGAGAGCCAGGCCTTGCCGGTGGCATGGGTGTGGAGGCCGATCTCCAGCGTGTAATTGGGATCGATGCGCAGCGATCTCTTGCTGCCCGCAAAGGATTGCACCCACACGATTCGCTGCCCGCCCGGCTCGACAATGGCGAGGCGCACCAGTTCGCCGGTCTCTTCCGCCAGTTGGCGGAGCGCCGCGGAGCACTGGTCCAGCAGCCGGCTGGTCTGCAGGTGGCGCAGGCCGAGGTTGCTGATGCGGTAGGTGAGGTAATAGCGCTGGGCGCGCTCATCGCGCCACACCAGCATCTGCGACTCCAGCGTATTCAACAGCTTGGAGACGATGGCCTTGTTCAGGTCGAGGCGGCGGGCGATCTCGGCCAGCGGGAATCCGTCCACGGAATCGGCCAGCATCCCGATGATGTCGAAGGCGCGCTCCACCGAGACGATGGTCTCGTCGATTTTCTGGGGAGGGGCCCCGGCCGCAACTTTCGCCATCTCATCTACCCTTCAACGCACCCGGCAATCACTGATAACGATGTTATCCATGATTTCGAGCGTGGCAAGGCCGTATCGCGGCTCAAACTGCGAAGCTGAACTGAAAATACACGCTTGACTCCGACTTTGGACGAATTTAGCCCTATAGATATGGGTAACGGCGTTACCCAATAAACAAGCAGGCCGGCACCTGAACCGAGCAAGGTTCGGGGCGGTTCAGGCCCCTGTTCGGTGCGGGTTCATGCCCCGTTCGGGTGCCATTCGAGGCCTGTCAGGAAAAATGGGAGCGGATTCGTGAGTGAACGCCTGACCTTCGACACCGTGCCGGACCTGATCGAGACCGAGGAGCAGCTCGAGGAGCTGGTCTCCCGTCCCACCCAGGGGCTGGTGGACGACTTCGCCACTCTGGACGGGGACATCATCGTCCTCGGTGTCGCCGGCAAGGTCGGCCCCTCCCTCGCCCGCATGGCCAAGCGCGCCGCGCCGGAGAAAAGGGTGATCGGGGTCGCGCGCTTCTCGGAGGCAGGCTCCAAGGAGGAGCTGGAGGGCTTCGGCATCGAGACCATCCGCTGCGACCTGCTGGACGCGGAGGCGGTGGCGCAGCTGCCCAAGGTGAAGAACGTGGTCTACATGGCCGGCAAGAAGTTCGGCACCAATGACGACCCCTCCTTTGCCTGGGCCATGAACACCATGGTGCCCGCGACCGTCGCCTCCCACTTCCGCGACAGCCGGATCGTCGCCTTCTCCACCCTCTGCGTCTATCCCTTCGGCGTCTTCGCCCATAACGGCTGGGA
>JAEWBL010000443.1 GCA_023391175.1 Pseudomonadota bacterium | reverse complement strand
TTCTCCGCAAGGCTCTCGATGGCGGCGCGGGCGACGCCCGAGGCGTCCAGCGTCTCAGGGTCGCGGCCGACGATATGGCCAACGGCTTCGCGCGCCGCAGTGAGGCTGCCGCCCTCCAGCGCCTCGGCCACCCGCGCCACGTGCCAGTGCAGCGAGCGCTGGGCGATGAGGCTCGACCCCGCGAGGCCGAGAATGATGATGCTGAAGGGAAGGGGGCGCAGAAGGACTTCCAGCGCGAGGGCCGGCAGGGCAGCCGCCGCGAGCACCAGCGCAACGGTCACGGCACCCATCAGGCGCCGCCGGCCGGGGGCAAATCCCGGCCTGTTGAGCCGGTGGTCCAGCACAAGGATGAGTCGGCCAATCCAGATCACGGGATGACCGATCCGCCGCACGAGGCCGGCCGGATAGCCAAGCAGGGCCTCAAAAAGGACCGACAGGGCCGCGACATCAAACGCCATTCTCTCCCCCGCTACCGCATTGCGGTAGAATGCTGCACCGCTCACGCTTGTGTGTGTTGTTATTGTTGCGCTGCAACTAAAAGATCGCCAGAATCGAACTAGTGCGTTATATTAGGGACTTGCCAGTGGTTCGTGCGGGGGCATTGACACCAGCAGGGATGTTGCGGACATGACGATGCTGAAAATCCGCCCGAACAGCACCGTGACAGAACACTTCCACGATCCGGCCATCCCGCTCGTCCCGGACCACATTCGCATCTATGCCGTTGGGGACGTCCACGGCCGTCTCGACCTGCTCACGTCCCTCCAGGCTGCCATCGACGAGGACATGGCCGCTCATCCCGGTCCCGACTGCGTCGAGGTTTACCTCGGCGACTATGTGGACCGGGGCGCGCAATCGTCCGGCGTGCTGGATGCCCTGCTGCAGCGGAAGAACGACCACAAGGCGATCTGCATTTCCGGCAATCATGAAGCGGTGATGCTGGACTCCCTGTTGTCTCAGGACTCCTTCTCGCGCTGGCTGCGCATGGGCGGGCTCGAGACCGTCTATTCCTATATCCGTCCGGCGCCGGGCGCCGACGAGGCGCGGCTGTGGAATGAGTGGCGTGCCGCCGTTCCCGCCGAGCACATCTCGTTCCTGCGCCAGCTCTCCAGCTACTTCGTGTGTGGCGACTACGCTTTCGTCCACGCCGGCCTGCGCCCGGGCATTCCCCTGGAAGAGCAGAGCCGCGAAGACATGATGTGGATCCGGCGGGAGTTCCTCGACCATCCGGACTGGTTCGGCCACTGCGTCGTTCATGGTCATACGCCGATGAAGGATCCGGAGGTTCTCAGCAACCGGATCAACATCGATACCGGCGCCTATGCCACGGGGCATCTGACCTGCCTCGTGCTGGAAGGCGCGGACCGGTTCCTCATCGCAACCTGAATCGCTGCCGCACCGGCAGGCCGCCGCGGACCCTGAGTCTCGGCCTCGGCAAAGCTCGCAAAAAGCGAGACTATCGCTCCTCCGGCACCATTAACCTTTACCTCCGATCGCGGCGTTACCGAGGTACGGTTTTTCCTGTTGCCATTGAGCCACATGGGGTGTGAAACGGCGTCGTTGAGCCATTTCTGTGCTGCTCTGCAATATGCCCTCTCGGCCCATCGTGTTAGGTAGAAGCACGTATCCCACGGGGGTTCTGGCAGTGCTTTTTGCCACCGAAAATTGGCTTGGACGGTTCCGTCGCGCGACGGGGATGGCCGTATCGGTCGCCGTATCCGTCGCATTGGCCGGCTGCAATCTCCTTCCCGCATCCGGTCCGTATTCGGTCGAGGTGACCAATCCGGCGACGCAGGACACCGACGGCCTGAGCTACAAGCTCGTGCCGCTGACCGCCCAGGTGGTCAGCGTGCTCGCCACCATGGACTCCCAGGGCCTGATCGGCACCTTCCGCAACGATCGCCGCCCGGTCCCGGACATCAAGATCGGCGTCGGCGACATCGTCGGCGTGTCGATCTTCGAAGCCTCATCGGGCGGTCTGTTCATCCCCGCCGAGGCCGCCTCGCGCGCCGGTAACTTCGTCGACATCCCCACCCAGACGGTGGACGTGAACGGCAACATCTCCGTGCCCTACGCCGGGCAGGTGCGGGCGGCCGGCCTGCAGCCTTCGCAGGTGGAGAAGGAAATCGTCGAGCGCCTGCGCAATCGCGCCATCGAGCCCCAGGCGGTGGTCTCGGTGAAGTCCCAGCGCTCCAACTCTGTCACGGTCATCGGCGAAGTCAGCGCGCCGGTGCGCTTCCCGCTGACCCCCACCGGAGAGCGCGTGCTCGATGCCGTCAGCCGTGGCGGCGCCACCTCCAGCAAGGGCTACGACCTGTTCGTGACCCTGCAGCGTGGCGGTCGCGAGGCGACGATCAGCTTCAACCGACTGGTGCGCGAACCCGCCAACAACATCTATCTGCAGCCGGAAGACACCATCTACATCTTCAGCCGCCCGCGGACCTTCCTGGCCTTCGGCGCGACCGGCAAGCAGGGCCAGTTCAACTTCGACAACGACGCGATCAGCCTCAGCGAGGCGGTGGCCAAGGCGTCGGGCCTGGTGGATGCGCAGGCGGACCCGCAGTCCGCCTTCCTGTTCCGCATCGAGAACCGCACCACGCTGGAGCGGATGGGCGTCGATGTCTCGCAGCTTCCGGAGAAGCGGATCGCCACCATCTATCAGGTGAACTTCCGCGAGCCGACGGGCTACCTTCTCTCGACGAAGGTGCCCATGCGGGACAAGGACATCCTCTACATCGGCAATGCCGGTTCGGTGGAACTCACCAAGTTCCTGAACCTCGTGCTCCTCGGCGCCTTGACCGTGGAAAGCATGACGAGCAGCAACAACAACCTCTTCGGCTACAACTGAGCACTTCCGCCGCCATCAGGACGGCGGACCTCACCCGATCAGAAATGCCCCGGCCGGTGCCGGGGCATTTTCTTTTGGGCAGGCCGCCGCGGCAGGAGGCGCGTTTTGCGTCGCAGGGACCGGGCGCGCTATGCTTGCGATCCGTTCCCGGTTCGCCGGAGACACATGGCGTTGGAAGGACGAGGGCGGATGTTCATTGCCTTCTTCGAGGCGCTCAAGGCTGCGGGCGTGCCGGTCTCGGTGCGGGAATATCTCACCCTCATGGAGGCCATGGACCGCGACGTGGCGGGCCGGCAGGTGGACGCCTTCTATTATCTCGCCCGCGCGAGTCTCGTGAAGGACGAGCGCCACCTCGACCGTTTCGATCAGGTGTTCGGCCGCTGCTTCAAGGGGTTGGAGCAGGCGCTGGGGGAGGAGGGCCATTCCATCCCCGAGGAGTGGCTGCGCAAGCTGGCCGAGAAGCACCTCACCGACGAGGAGAAGGCCCAGATCGAGGCCATGGGCGGCCTCGACAAGCTCATGGAGACGCTGAAGAAGCGGCTCGAGGAGCAGAAGGGGCGGCACCAGGGCGGCTCCAAATGGATCGGCACCGCCGGTACCTCGCCCTTCGGCGCCTATGGCTACAATCCCGAAGGCGTGCGCATCGGCCAGGACGGCAACCGCAACTTCCGCGCGGTGAAGGTCTGGGACAAACGCGAGTTCAAGGACCTCGACGACGGGGTGGAACTCGGCACCCGCAACATCAAGGTGGCGCTGCGTCGCCTGCGCAAGTTCGCCCGCGTCGGCGCTCCGGACGAACTGGACCTCGACGGCACCATCCGGGAAACCGCTCGCCAGGGCTATCTCGACGTGAGGCTGCGGCCGGAGCGGCGCAATGCGGTGAAGGTGCTGCTGTTCCTCGACGTGGGCGGCTCCATGGACTGGCACGTGGAGCAGGTCGAGGAGCTGTTCTCCGCCGCGCGCATGGAGTTCAAGCACCTCGAGCACTTCTATTTCCACAACTGTGTCTATGAGAGCGTGTGGAAATCCAATGCCCGCCGGGCGTCCGAGCGCATTCCGCTGTTCGATGTGCTGCACACCTATGGCCACGACTACAAGCTGATCTTCGTGGGCGACGCGTCCATGAGCCCGTACGAGATCACCTTCGCCAACGGCTCCGTTGAGCACAACAATGCAGAGCCGGGGAGGCTTTGGCTTGAACGCCTGCTGACCACTTACCCGAAGGCCGTCTGGCTGAACCCGGTGCCGGAGCCCCAATGGGGCTATACGGAATCCATCCGCCTCATGCGCCACATTCTGGAAGGGCGCATGTTCCCCCTCACCGTGCAGGGCATCGACGCCGCCATGCGGGAGCTGACGTGACGGCCGCCTATCCTCCCGGAACGATTGCCTATTCCCATCTCCCCCGCCTCGGCGGCGCGGGCGTGCGGCTGGAAATGGTGCCGGAGGCGCTGCTCTGGAGCATCGGCCCGCGCGAGGGGCGGCTGGCGCTGGCGGACATCACCGCCGTGCAGTTGCGTTTCCAGCCGGCGAAGTTCGCCGCGCCGAGCTTCGAGATGGAGATTGCCGGGCGCGACGGCACGCGGCTCAAGGCGGGGTCCGTCTCGCGCATCTCCCTCACCGGCGTGCGCGACCAAAGGGAGGATTACGCAGCCTTCGTGCGGGCGCTGCACCGGGCGCTCGCCGCTTCGGCGGTGGCGCCCCGCTGCCGGGGCGGCTATGCCCCGCTGCGCTTCTGGATGATGGTCGCCGCCGGGCTCGCGGCGCTGGCGGGGCTGCTCGCGGTCTTCGGCTTCGCCATCCTCCAGCGGGAATGGGCGTTCGCCCTGTTCCTGGGCGCGCTGGGCGCGTTCGTGGTGTGGCCCACGGCCGAGATGATCTGGCGCAACCGTCCCGTCGGCTACACGCCCGACGCGCTGCCGCGGCACCTCCTACCGGCGTGAGGCGGCCGCTTCCTCTTCCTCCACCTTGCGCATCAGGCCGGTGGCCACGTCGGCGAGGCGCGGGGCGGGGAGGGCGGTGAAGGGCAGGGGCCGCGTAACCGCGATGGCGGCAAGGCCGAGCCGGGCGGTCAGCAGGCCGTTGACCACGCCTTCCCCCAGCCGGGCGGAGAGCCGCGCGGCAAGGCCCTGGCCGACGAGCTGCTGCACCAGCGTATCCCCCGCCGCCATGCCGCCGGTGACGGCGAGGTGCCCGAGCACATGGCGCACCAGCCGGAAGGTGCCGAGCGCGCCCGGACGTCCGCCATAGAGATAGGCGAGGCGGCGCATCAGCGTCACGGCGCTGTAGAGCACGAAGGCGAGGTCCACCACCGCGCGCGGCGACACGGCGGTGACCACCGAAACGTTGCGGGCGGCATCCGACACCATCTGCCGCGCCTGCGCATCGAGCGATGGCAGCAGCGTGCGCTCGGCGAGGCGCACAAGGTCGGCGCCGTCGATGATGCCGGAGAGATGGCCTTCCAGATCCATGCGCGCCCGCGCGAGGGTCGGGGCATGGGACGAGAGCTTAAGCACATCTCTGACCACGCCTTCGGCAAGCGGCCGGTCATCCTCGGCCAGGGCGCGCTCGGCGCGGTCGCGGATGTCGTCGAGGCGCGCCAACCGCGAAAGTCCCGCCACCTCGCGCGCGACAATCAGCACGGCGGCGATGACAAGCAGGGCCGTGACGCCGATGCCCACCCAGCCGAGCCACGGCGCGCGGGCATAGAGGTCTTCGATCAGCTTGCTCAGCCCCACATAGGCGGCAAGGCTCAGGACGCCGCCGAGGGCAGACCAGAACAGGCCCCCGAGCGACATCCCCCACCCGCGCTTCGGCTTCACCGGCACAGGGACGGGCAAGGCGGCTTCCACCTCCGCCATCTCGGGCGGAGCCAGGGTGATGTTCGCCTCGTCGAGGCGGAACACCTGCGGCCGCCGGGGGGAAGTGCGCTCGTCGCTCATGGTCCTGAAATGTCCTTCAAATGCGGCGACCGCAAGGGGTGCGGAAGCGGGGATGGAGCGCAGGGCGCCGCTCACAAGCCGGCGAGCGCGGCGATGTGTGGCTTGCTCCGACAGGCTGGGGGCGCCAATAGGAGCGCAAAGAGGGGCGTTCCCGTCCACCAGAAGAGAGCCGCGACCCAAGAATGGCCGACGTGACCCTGCCTGCCGCCTTCCTCGCCGGCCTTGCGAGCTTTGTCTCCCCCTGCGTCCTGCCCCTGGTGCCGCCCTATCTGTGCTTTCTCGGCGGCAGCACGCTGGAAGACCTCGCCGGCGCCGAGCCGGTGAAGGAGGTGGAGCGGCGCGCGCTGGTGGGGGCGGGGCTCTTCGTTTCGGGCTTTACCGTGGTGTTCGTGGCGCTGGGGGCGGGGGCCTCGGCCATCGGCGACCTTCTGCGCGCCCATCTCGATGTACTGTCCATCATCGCCGGGCTCGCCATCATCGTCATGGGGCTGAACTTCCTCGGCGTGTTCCGCATCCATCTCCTGCATCGCACCGCGCGCGCGCATGTGCATGAGCCGACGGGGCTGTGGGGCGCGTTCGTGATGGGCCTCGCCTTCGCCTTCGGCTGGACGCCGTGCCTCGGCCCGGTGCTCGGTGCCATCCTCGCGGTGGCGGGGTCGGAGGCGACGGTCTCCAAGGGCGCGGGCCTGCTGGCCATCTATTCGCTCGGCCTCGGCGTGCCCTTCCTCGCGGCGGCGTTCGCCGTGCGGCCGTTCCTGCGCAGCCTCGTCCACGTGCGCAAGATGCTGCCGATGGTGGAGAAAGCCATGGGCGCGCTGCTGGTGCTCACCGGCATCGCCTTCATGTCCGGCTGGATCGCCCATGTGAGCTACTGGCTGATCGAGACGTTCCCCTCGCTGTCCACCATCGGCTGAGGAGATTGCGCGTTCGCGGGGCTTCCGGGATACTCCGCGCCCCGAACCCTTCCCCGCGCGCCGGCGCAACGCCGGACCGTCCCGCGCACGCATGAAGCCACCAGAGGCAATCCCATGAAGATCACCTGGTACGGCCACGCCGCCTTCCGGCTCGATTTCGCCGACAAGGCCGTCCTCATCGATCCCTTCTTCACCGGCAACCCCAGCTTCCGCTCCACCGTGGAGGAAGCCGCGCGCGGGGTGACGCACATCCTGCTCACCCACGGCCATGGCGACCATATCGGCGACACGCTCTCCCTGGTGGAAGACGCCGCCGACGCCAGCCGGACCCTGCCGGTGGTGGCCAATCCGGAGCTGTGCGCCTACCTCTCGGCCAAGGGCGCCGGCAATGCGCCGCAGATGATGAACACCGGCGGCAAGCTCGACCTTGGCGGCTTCTCGGTGACCATGGTGCGCGCTGACCATTCCTCGGGCGGCCCGGCGGCGCCGTCCGAATATCTCGGCAATCCCACCGGCCTCATCGTGAAGGCGCCGGGCGAGCCGACCGTCTGGCATATGGCGGACACGGACATTTTCTCCGACATGGCGCTGCTGTGCGAGATCCACGCGCCGAAGGTGGTGTTCATCCCCATCGGTGACCGCTTCACCATGGGGCCGGAGGTCGCCGCGCTGGCGGTGAAGCGCTTCCTGCCGGGCGTGGAGATCGTGGTGCCGATCCACTATGGCACCTTCCCCATCCTGGTCCCCGACGCCTCCGCTTTCGTCGAGGCGCTGAAGGGCCATCCGGTGAAGGTGGTCGTGCCCGAGAGCGGCGGTTCGTTCGAGGTCTGAGCGGGAGGGGGCTTCCGCAGAGGGGGCTCGGCGGCCCCGCCCATTGCGTCCCGGCGCCCGCAAGGCTAGGCCTTGCGGGACGAGAACAGGCTGAAGACAGGCCGCATGAGCGAACATACCCTGCGCACCGCCATCTACGGTGGCTCCTTCGATCCGCTCACCAACGGCCATCTGGACGTGGTGCGCTCCGCCTGCCGCCTCGCCGACCGGCTGGTGCTGGCGGTGGGCATCCATCCCGGCAAGGCGCCGCTGTTCACCCCCGAGGAGCGGCTCGCCATGCTGCGCGAGGTGTGCGGGCCGGTGGCGGCGGAGGAGCATGCGACGCTCGAGGCCGTCACCTTCGACAATCTCATCATCACCACCGCGCAGCAGCTCGGCGCCACGCTGCTCATCCGCGGCCTGCGCGACGGCACGGACCTCGACTACGAGATGCAGATGGCGGGGATGAACGGCACGCTCGCGCCGGGCATCCAGACGGTGTTCCTGCCCGCCTCGCCCCGCGTGCGCCCCATCACCGCCACTCTCGTGCGTCAGATCGCGTCCATGGGCGGGGACGTCTCCGCCTTCGTGCCGCCGCAGGTGCTGGCGCGGCTCGATGCCAAGTTCAAGCGATAGCGCCCTCATTCGCCGCCGCGCCCATGCGGCTAAACCGCCCCGAGGCCGGGGCTTTCCGGGAGAGACCCATATGACGCGCCTTCTCGGCCGTTTCCTCGCCGCAGCGTTCGTCGTGCTCGCCTTCGCGCTGCCGGCGGCGGCCCAGACCAAGCCGGACCCGCAGAACACGCTCTATCTCGACACGCCCTATGGCCGCGTCGTGATCGCGCTGCGCCCCGACCTCGCCCCGCAGCATGTGGAACGGCTCAAGCTCCTGACCCGCGAGGGTTATTACAACAACGTGCCCTTCCACCGCGTCATCGACGGCTTCATGGCCCAGACCGGCGACGGCCAGTATGGCAACGGCACCGGCGGCTCCAAGTATCCCAACCTGCCGGCGGAATTCTCCAACGTGCCGTTCAAGCGCGGCATCGTCGGCATGGCCCGCGCCTCCTCGCCCAACAGCGCCAATTCCCAGTTCTTCATCATGTTCGACGAGACACCGAGCCTGAACGGCCAGTACACGGTCGTCGGCCAGGTGGTGTCGGGCATGGAGTTCGTGGACAAGATCAAGAAGGGCTCCGGTGCCGGCGGCACGGTGTCCAATCCCGACAAGATCGTGAAGATGCAGGTCGCCGCCGACGCCAAGTGAGCGCCGGCCAGAAGATGCCCCGCCGCGGCCGGCTCAGCCGCCGCAGCAAATTCCCCGACCGGCGCCCGGTGCGCTGCAAGTGAAGGAAAAGATTGATGAGCGATGAAGTCCTGATCCTCGAAACCACCAAGGGCCCGGTGACCATTGCGTTCCGCCCGGACCTCGCCCCCGGCCATGTCGCCCGCATCAAGGAGCTGGTCTCCCAGGGCTTCTACAACGGCGTTCCGTTCCACCGCGTGATCGAGGGCTTCATGGCCCAGACCGGCGATCCGACCGGCACCGGCATGGGCGGCTCGGGCAAGAAGCTGAAGGCTGAGTTCAACGCCCAGCCCCACGTCCGCGGCACCGTTTCCATGGCGCGCGCGCAGAACCCGGACTCGGGCGACAGCCAGTTCTTCATCTGCTTCACCGACGCCCGCTTCCTCGACCGCCAGTACACGGTGTGGGGCGAGGTGATCGACGGCATGGACAACATCGACCAGATCAAGCGCGGCGAGCCCGTGAAGGATCCGGACAAGATCGTCACCGCCAAGCTCGCCCCCAAGGCAGCCTGATCTGCGGTCTTTGGGTCCGTTGAAAACGAGAAGGGCGCCCGCTGGGGCGCCCTTTTTCGTCCCGCCGGGAAAGGCTTGAGCCTCAGACCTCGTTGACCACCCGTGGGCGACCGTTCTTGAGATAGGGCGGCTTGGGGATCGAGGCATGGGCGGAGCGCAGCGCGGCCGACCAGCGCTCGCGCAGATCGTGGAAATAGGGCTCGCCCGGCTCGATGCGATAGATCAGCTCGGACCGGAGCGCATCGGGCGTGACCACCATCACGTCGATGGGCAGGCCGACGCCGAGATTGGAGCGCATGGTCGAATCCATGGAGATGAGGCTGGATTTCAGCGCCTCGGAAATCTCCATGTCGTAGTTCACCGCGCGGTCCAGCACCGGCTTGCCGTACTTGTGCTCGCCGATCTGCAGGAAGGGCGTATCCTGCGTGCATTCGATGAAATTGCCGGCGGAATAGACCATGTAGAGCCGCAGGCTGTCGCCCGCGATCTGGCCGCCAAGCAGGAAGGACACGTCGAAGCTGACGTTCGACTGCTCCATGAAGGCGCCGTTGACCTTGTGGACCTGACGGATGGCGGTGCCC
>JAEWBL010000420.1 GCA_023391175.1 Pseudomonadota bacterium | reverse complement strand
TTCTCCGCCAATGCGGATGGCATCGACCTCTGCCTGTTCGATCCGTCCGGCCGGCGGGAGATCGCGCGGATGCCGCTGCCGGAATGCACCGACGAGGTGTGGCACGGCTATCTGCCCAACGCCCATCTCGGCCTCCTCTACGGCTTCCGCGCCCACGGCCGCTACGAGCCGGAGGAGGGCCACCGCTTCAACCCGCACAAACTGCTGCTGGACCCCTACGCCCGCCAGGTCGCGGGGCAGGTGCAGTGGTCGGATGCGCTGTTCGGCTATCGCGTCGCCTCGGGCCGGGGCGATCTCTCCTATGACCGGCGCGACAGCGCGGTGGCCATGCCCAAGGCCGTGCTGGTGGACGACAGCTTTTCCTGGGGCGACGACCGCCCGCCGCAGACGCCGTGGTCCGACACGGTGATCTACGAGGCCCACGTGCGCGGCCTCTCCATGCTGCGCGACGACGTGCTGCCCCACCAGCGCGGCACCTTCGCCGCCCTCGCCCACCCCGCCTTCATCGAGCACGTGAAGCGCATGGGGGTGACCGCGGTGGAATTGCTGCCCGTCCACGGCTTCGTGCAGGACCGCTACCTCGTCTCGCAGGGCCTGAGGAATTATTGGGGCTACAACACTCTCTCCTTCTTCGCCCCGGAGCCGCGCTATCTCTCCGCCGGCGACCGCAACGAGTTCAAGGTGGCCATCCGCCGGCTGCACGCGGCGGGGCTCGAGGTGATCCTCGACGTGGTCTACAACCACACCGCCGAGGGCAGCGAGCTCGGCCCCACCCTGAGCTTCCGCGGCCTCGACAACCGCTCCTACTACCGGCTGGTGAAGGACGAACCGCGCTACTGCATCAACGACACCGGCACCGGCAACACGCTGAACCTCTCGCACCCGCGCGTGCTGCAAATGGTGATGGACTCCCTGCGCTATTGGGTGACCCACTATCGCATTGACGGCTTCCGCTTCGATCTCGGCGTCACCCTCGGCCGCGAGGAGTACGGGTTCGATCCCGGCTCCGGCTTCTTCGACGTGCTGCGGCAGGACCCGGTGCTCTCCCGCGTGAAGCTGATCTCCGAGCCGTGGGACATCGGCCCCGGCGGCTACCAGCTCGGCCACCACCCGCCCGGCTTCGCCGAGTGGAACGACCGCTTCCGGGACACGGTGCGCCGCTTCTGGCGCGGCGATGCGGGCCAGCGGGCGGAGCTTGCCGCGCGGCTCTCCGGCTCCGGCGACATCTTCGACCGCCGCGCCCGGCGGCCGTGGGCGTCGGTGAACTTCATCGCCTCCCACGACGGCTTCACGCTGAAGGACATCGTCTCCTACGCCGAGCGCCATAACGAGGCGAACGGCGAGGACAATCGCGACGGCCACTCGGAGAACTATTCCGCCAACTGGGGCGCCGAGGGGCCGACCGACGATCCCGAGATCCGCGAGCGCCGGGCGCGGCTGGAGCGGGCGATGCTCGCTACCGTCTACCTCGCGCTGGGCACGCCCATGTTGCTCGCCGGCGACGAATTCGGCCGCACGCAGAACGGCAACAACAACGCCTATTGCCAGGATAACGAAACCTCCTGGATCGACTGGTCCCTGCTGGAGGGGCCGGACGGGCAGATCCTTGCGGACTTCGTCGCCGCCCTCGCCAAGGCGCGGCACGATTACCCGCTGCTGCGCTGCCGCTCCTTCCTCTATGGCGACCGGGAACTGGCCCCCGGGATCACAGACATCGCCTGGTTCGACGAGAAGGCGCAAACCCCCTCCCCCGACGACTGGAACGCGGCGGAGGCGCGTCTGCTCACCCTGCGCCGGGCGGCCCACGGCGACGACGGCACCATCTGCGTGATGACGCTGATGCTGAACGCGACGCAGGAGCCGCGCAGCTTCCGCATTCCCCCGCCCTCTCCGGTCATCATGATGATCGACAGCGCCAATCCCGGCGCGCCGGAAATGCTGGTGGAAGGCGAGGAGGTGGAGGTGGCGCCCCAGTCCCTCGTGCTGCTGCGCGGACGCATCGCCGGGGGCGGTGCATGAGCGGAACGCGGCAGGACACGCAGACGATCTTCGGCCCTCTCCTCACGTCCAATGGCACGCTGTTCCGCCTCTGGGCGCCGGGTGTGGATGCCATCGAGCTGGAGCTTTCCACCGGCGTGCAGCTTGCGCTGGCGCCGCGCGGGGGCGGGTGGTTCGCGGTCGAGGCGCCGGTGGGGCCGGGCACGCGCTACCGCTTCCGCCTTCCGGACGGCACGGCCTTTCCCGACCCCGCGTCGCGCGCGCAGGCGCAGGATGTCCACGGCTTCAGCCTCGTCACTAATCCCGAGGCCTATCGCTGGCGCACGGACTGGCGCGGGCGGCCGTGGCACGAAGCGGTGATCCTTGAAGTCCACGCGGGTCTCTGCGGCGGATTTGCGGGCGTGGCGGAGAAGATCCCCGCCTGGGCGGCCCTCGGCATCACGGCCGTGGAGCTGATGCCCATCGCGGCCTTCCCCGGCGCGCGCAATTGGGGCTATGACGGCGTGCTGCCCTTCGCCCCCGCCACCGCCTACGGCACGCCCGACGAGCTGAAAGCGCTCATCGACACCGCCCATGCCCATGGCGTGATGATGATGCTCGACGTGGTCTACAACCACTTCGGCCCGGACGGGAATTACCTCGGCCTCTACGCGCCGGACTTCTTCCACCCGGAGAAGACAACCCCGTGGGGGCCGGCCGTGGCCTTCGACCGGCCGGAGGTGAGCCGCTTCTTCCTCGAAAACGCGCTGATGTGGATCGAGGAGTTCCGCTTCGACGGACTGCGGCTCGATGCGGTCCACGCCATCCTGCCGCCGGAAGCCCTCGCCGCCCTCGGCCGCGCCATCCGCGCCCGCCTGGCGGCGGATCGCCCCGTGCATCTGGTGCTGGAGAACGAGCACAACGACGCGGCCCTCCTGCCGCGCCCGTTCGATGCCCAGTGGAACGACGACATCCACCATTGCCTCCACGTGCTGCTGACCGGCGAGCGGGAGGCCTATTACGGCGACTTCGCCGACACGCCCGCCCATCGCCTCGCCCGCTGCCTCGGCGAGGGCTTCGCCTATCAGGGCGAAGAGGCGGCGAACCTCGGCCGCCCGCGCGGCACGCCGAGCGGCCATCTGCCGCCGACCGCCTTTGTGTCGTTCGCCCAGAACCACGACCAGATCGGCAACCGCGCCTTCGGCGAGCGGCTTCTCGCGCTGGCCGATCCGGATGGCGTGCGCGCGGCGCTGGCGCTGGTGCTGCTCAGCCCCCAGATACCCATGCTGTTCATGGGCGAGGAGATCGGCGCGCGCACGCCCTTCCTGTTCTTCACCGACCATGCCGAAGGGCTGGCCGACCTCGTGCGCGAGGGCCGGCGCGCGGAGTTCGCCCGCTTTTCCGCCTTCGCCGACCCCGCGCGCCGCGCCACCATCCCCGACCCCAATGCGGAGACGACCTTCACCGCGTCCATCCCCGTGCCGCCGCCCGATGCCGAGGACTGGGAGGCGTTCGTGGAGGACATGATCGCCGCCCGCCACGCGCATGTGGTGCCGCGCCTTCAGGACGCCGCGAGCCTCGGCGCGCAGGCCCTCTCGGACCACGCCGTCATTGCCCGCTGGCGCATGGGTGACGGTGCGGTGCTGACCCTCGCCGCGAACTTCGGCGCGGAGCCCTGCCCGGCCGACCTGCCCGCGGCTCTGCACCTCATCGTGTCGAGCGGCGCGGTGGACGATTTCGCCATTCCGCCCCGCGCCACCCTCGCCTTCCTTGAAGGCGCAGAGGCATGACGGCCCGCCGCCGCCCCGATCCCTCGCCCATCGAGGCGCTGGCCCGTGCGGCCGGCGTCTCCATCGAATGGGCGGACGCCTTCGACCGGCCCCACCGCGTGCCGGTGGAAACGCTGGAGCGCGTGCTCACCGCCCTCGGCCATCCCTGCGACACGGCGGCCGACATCAACCGCTCCCTCGCCGCTCTCCAGGCGCAGGCGGGGCTGCCCGGCCTGATGACCGCCGACGCCGGGCGCGAGGTGCTGCTGCCGGGCATCGTGCCATCCGTGCCCGTGGAGCTGGAGGGGGAGACGCCCCGCCGCCTCATCCTGCGGCCGCATCGGGAAGGCTCCGTCTTCACCGCGCCGGAAGAGCCCGGCTACCACGTGTTGCGCATCGGCGGGGAGAGCCTGCGCCTCGCCGTGGCGCCCCGCCACGCGCCCTCGGTGGCGCAGCGAACCGGCCGCGCGCGGGCCTTCGGCGTGGCGGCGCAGGTCTATGGCCTGCGGCAGGCGGGCGATGGCGGCATCGGTCATCTCGGCGCCGTCGCGGCG